>JAZSJP010000065.1:0-7918 GCA_045534395.1 Eubacteriales bacterium
CGTTGCAGAGCAATAAAAATACGGCGTAGGACGGCGGTTCTTCCAAGGTTTTCAACAGCAGATTTTGTGCGGCGGGGTGCATCTTTTCCGCTTGTTCGATGCGATAGATTTTATGGGTTGCATCGTTGGGAGAAAGAACGATGTCCGCAAGACGGCGGCGCAATTCCTCTACCGACAAATCCGACGGAAGGTCGATGATGTCGGGATGGCACTTTTGTTGAAATTTGTAACATTGACGGCAGGCTCCGCAGGGGGGATTGTCACCGTCACAAATCAACGCATTTGTAATGAGATCCGCAAGGGTGTGCTTCCCCGATCCCACGGGACCTTCGATTAAATATGCGTGAAACAAATGTGCGTTCAACGCCGTTTTTAGGGGAGCGTTTCCGTAGAGTCCCGTAAAATTCATGTTTCTTCCTCAAATCACAGCGGAAGATATCCTTCCGCACCTTTGCGCAGTTCGGTTTTGTCAAAAGAGTAACTTTTTTTCATTCTTTCCCTATTATAACACAAATAAAGAAAAATTGCAAGAAATTTTACCGAAATTTAAAATAAAGTTGCATATCTCCTATAGAATTTTCTTCGGAAATGTGGTATAATGGAAAAAACGATGAAAGGAGCGCTTATGGGGTATTTGACCATCCGGGGTTCTGCGGAATACGAATTTACCGAAAAAAAGTCCCGTTTTATCGGGAGGGCATTCTATACTCCCACCGAGGAAGATGCGAAAAAAGTCGTTGCTATGGTTCGGGCGAATGACCCCGAAGCCCGGCACCACGTATTTGCCTACGTGATCCACGGCGGCATCGTGCGTATGAGTGACGACGGCGAGCCTTCCGGAACGGGCGGTGCTCCTACCTTGAATGCCTTGCAGAAAAACGGATTGGAAGACGTCACGGTGGTCGTAACCCGTTATTTCGGTGGAATTTTGTTGGGGGCTGGGGGCTTGGTGCGTGCCTACGCCAAAGCGGCTGCGGGTGCATTGGAAGCGTCGGAAAAAACCGAAACTGCCGAGTTTATTGACTTTACCCTGTCCTTTCCTTACTCCAAAACCGGTGCGGTCAATTATCATGCGGAAAAATTGCAGATCCCCATTACCGACCGTTCTTTTTCCGATACCGTAGTTTTTACCATGACCGCCGAGGCGTCTGCGGTTCAACAATTAAAAGAAGCTTTTGCAGAAGATATTTCCGTCGTCTATGCGGAAATCGGAAGCCATATTGCCCCGAGGTAATTCCTCGGGGTATTTTGTCTAATTTTCCCCCTTGACAGAATTTTAAATTTGTTATATAATAATATTATTATATTATAGGTGTCGTCTCAAGAGGGAAGAGACGGAGTGAGTATAAGAGAGGTGTATGTCTATGGCGTTTTCCTTCCGCGGCGGAATCCATCCGGATTATCAGAAAGAAAAAACCGCCGCCAGCGTAATCGTCAGTAATCTTCCTCAGCCGGACACTGTGGTGATTCCTTTGTCACAGCATATCGGTGCCCCCTGTTCGCCGCTGGTAAAGGTTGGCGATCGGGTGCTGGAAGGACAGAAGATCGGAGATTGCGAAAACGGTTTGTTTGCTCCTGTTCATGCAAGTATTTCCGGCATTGTGAAAGCCATTGAACCCCGTTGGAACGTCTCCGGGGTGAAGGTTTTGTCCGTTGTCATCGAAAACGACGGAAGTGACGAAAAAATCGAAATGGATCCCTATACCGGAGAAATCGGGGATATGACTCCCGATGAAATCATTCATTTCGCTCGGGAAGGCGGAATCGTCGGCATGGGCGGTGCGGCATTCCCCCTGCACGCAAAATTGCGCACTGCCATCGATCGCAAAGTCACCTCGGTGATTATCAACGGCTGTGAGTGTGAACCTTTTATTACCGCCGATCATCGAGCCATGGTGGAATACCCCCGGTTTATCGTGACCGGTGCAGAACTGATTCGCCAATGTCTTGGCGTGGACGACGTGGTCATCTGTGTTGAAAACAACAAACCCGACGCCGTTGCCACCATGCGTGCCACCGCCGACGGAACGGGCATTTCCGTGTTGGAACTGCCTACCAAATACCCCCAAGGGGGAGAAAAACAACTGATTCGTGCCGTGACGGGACGTGAGGTGCCTCCAGGGAAATTGCCTATGGATATTGGGTGTGCCGTCTTTAACGTGGACACGTGTGCATCTCTTTATCGTGCCGTTTTTCGTGGACAGCCCCTGATTAAGCGCGTGGTTACTGTCAGCGGATCTGCCGTGGCAAATCCGGCAAATCTCTTGGTTCGTATCGGAACTTCCTATCGGGAATTGTTCCGCTTCTGCGGTGGATTTACGGCTGAACCTTATAAAATCGTTACCGGCGGTCCCATGATGGGAATTGCGCAACATTCCTTGGATATTCCCGTGGTGAAAAACACCTCGTCTTTGTTGGCATTTTCCGAGGACGGGGGAGAAGAGGATTTCCCCGGCGCAGATACCTGTATCCGTTGTGGCCGTTGTGTTTCGGTTTGTCCTATGCGCCTGCAACCCACCAAAATTTACGAAAACGCCGTGTTGGATAAATTTTCCGAATGTGCGGCGCTGAACGTCCAGGACTGTATTGAATGCGGTTGCTGTGCCTATGTTTGCCCCGCAAAATTATATTTGGTACAAGCCATGCGTATGGCGAAAAGTCAAATTCCAAGGGAAGGAGCAAAGAAATGAGCGATAAACAATTTCTCGTAAATTCCTCTCCCCATTATCGAAGCAAAGATTCTACCTTTTCCATTATGCGGGACGTCATTATTGCCATGATTCCCGCCTTGGGCGGCGCCGTGGTCTTTTTCGGATTCCGAGCGCTGACTCTGACATTGGTCTCCGTTGCCGCTTGCATTGCCTTTGAAAGTTTGTTTAATTGGGTTACGAAACGGAAGAACACCGTGGGTGACTTGTCTGCCGTTGTCACGGGTATGCTTTTGGCGTTTACCTTGCCGGTAGTTACGCCTTATTGGATGGTTACTGTCGGGGCCTTTTTCGCCATTGTTGTGGTGAAAGGTCTCTTCGGCGGCTTAGGAAAGAATTTCCTGAATCCCGCTTTGGCGGCTCGGGCGTTCCTCTTTTCTTGGCCCACCATCATGACGACCTTTACCAAACCCTTCAGTGATCTTTACGAAAAAGTATCCTTCATCTTCGGGGAACCTATGTTTACCGACGGAGCCGTCTCCGATTCGGTGGACGCCATTACCGGAGCCACCGCTTTGAAAAGCTTGAAACAGGGTGTCCTTCCCGATTTGGATCTTTGGGATATGTTCGTGGGAAATATTCCCGGCTGTCTCGGAGAAACTTCGGCGTTGCTTATCCTTGTAGGGCTGGTATACTTGTTGTTCCGCAGAGTAATCAAATGGCACATTCCCGTATTTTACGTGGCAACCGTTGCCCTTTTGACCTACCTGTTCCCTGTGGGCGGAATCGACAATCTTACATATATGTCCTACGAACTGTTAAGCGGCGGATTGATGCTGGGTGCCGTGTTTATGGCAACCGATTACACCACCTCGCCTTTGACCCGCATCGGAAGTATCGTCTATGCCGTGGGATGCGGCGGACTTACGGTATTGCTCCGCACCTTCGGTTCTTATCCCGAGGCGGTTTGCTATTCCATTTTGGTGATGAACGTAGTGACTTTGGTTTTGGATCGTTATATTAAGCCTCGTCGTTACGGGATCGGAGGAGAGAACGCATGAAACAGTATCTTTCTCTCGGACTCCGCCTTTCCGTCTTTGTTGCCGCCGTGGTTTTAATGCTTTCTTTGGTCAATATTCTGACCCGAGATACCATTGCCGAGCGTGAAAAAATCGCCGGAGAACAGGCACGGGCAGAGCTCCTTTCGGGAACCTTTACGGAACTGACCGACTTTACCGTCCCGGAAGAAGAATCCAAAACCGTTACCGCCGTTTACGAGGCGAAAGAAAACGGTACCGTCACCGGTTATTGTTTTGACGTCACCGTAAAAGGTTACGACGAAATCACCATGATTGTTGGGATCAACGGGGATCTTACCATCACCGGCGTCAAGATTTTGACCCAATCGGAAACCCCCGGTATCGGCTCCAAAGCCGTGGATGAATCCGGCGCGTTTTTGCCGCAGTTTAAAGGACTTTCTTATCGGAATGTTGATTCTGTTACCGCCGTCAGCGGTGCCACCGTTTCTTCGGTGGGGATTCAGTCCGGAGTTCGCTCTGCCGTCAACGTTTGCCGCGCCATTTTGGAAGGGAAGGGGGAATAAGTATGGCAAAAGAACCCATCAACGTCAAAAAGATCTTCAAAGACGGTCTTCTCGACCAAAACCCAATTTTCGTGCAACTTTTGGGAATGTGCTCTACCTTGGCGGTGTCTACCACCGTCATCAACGGCATCGGAATGGGATTGAGCGTTACTTTTGTATTGATTCTTTCCAATCTGTTTATTTCCCTTCTTCGCAATGCCATTCCCTCTAAAATTCGTATCGCTTCTTATATCGTCATCATCGCCGGCTTCGTTACGGTGGTGGATATGATTTTGCAGGCGTACGTTCCTTCCCTTGCCCAATCTCTTGGTTTGTTTATCCCCCTCATCGTGGTAAACTGCATCATACTTGCCCGGGCAGAGAGCTTTGCTTCTAAAAATCGTCCCCTGCCCTCGGTTCTCGACGGGCTTGCCATGGGAATCGGTTTTACCGTTGCCCTGGTGATTATTTCTGCGATTCGGGAACTTTTGGGAAGCGGTACGCTGTTGGGATTGAAAATTACCCCCAACACATTTTCTCCCGCCGTTCTTGCCATTTCTCCCGTAGGCGGATTTTTGATTCTCGGTGCCTTGATTGCCCTGGTTCAGTGGCTCAAGAGCCGTTCCAAAAAGGAGGATTAACGTGGCAAATATTTTCCTTTTGGCGATTACCGCCCTGCTTATCGAAAACTTCGTTTTCGTGAAATTCTACGGAATTTGTCCCTTCTTGGGTGTTTCTCAAAAATCCGAAACTGCCGTGGGTATGGGGCTTGCGGTCACCTTTACCATGACCATTGCTTCCGCCCTTACCTGGCCGTTGTATCACTTTGTTTTGAAACCTCTGCATCTTGAATATTTGGAGACCATCGCCTTTATTTTGTTGATTGCTTGTTTGGTGCAGTTTATCGAAATGTTCTTGCAGAAGGCAATCCCCTCGTTGTATTCCGCCTTGGGAATCTATCTTCCCCTGATTACCACCAACTGCGCCGTTTTGGGTGTGGCTCTTCTCAACGTGCAAAACGATTATAATTTCATCGAATCGGTGGTTTACGGCTTTGCCGCCGGGTTGGGATTCCTGTTGGCGATTTTCCTGTTGTCTCTTATTCGGGAACGGTTTGAATTTGCAAAAATTCCCAAGCCTTTCCAAGGCGTTCCCATTGCCCTGATTGCCGGAGGCCTTCTTGCGCTGGCGTTCAGCGGTCTTCGTTTGTCGTTTTAGGAGGAAGGAAAAATGCTTGCATTACCTATTTATTTTGAAATTCCTCTCACCGTTTTGGTCTTGGGAGCAATCGCCTTTTTGTTTGGACTTTTGCTCGCCGTCGCCGCAAAGAAATTTGCCGTGGAAAAAGACCCCCGCATAGATGAAATTACCGAGCATCTCGCCGGTGCCAACTGCGGCGGTTGCGGATACAGCGGTTGTGCCGCCTATGCCAAAGCCATCGTGGAAGACGGGGCTGCCGTGGGACTTTGTCCCGTCGCCGGAGACGATGCCAATCAAAAAATAGCTGCCATCATGGGTGTGGAAGTCCAAGAATCGGTTCGCATGCGCGCTCAGGTTATGTGCAGCGGAAACCATGCCACCGCAAATTATAAGTACCTTTATCAGGGACTTGCCGATTGTCATTCCGTGTCCCGTCTCGGGAACGGTCCTAAAGAGTGTAGTTACGGTTGTATCGGTCTGGGTTCCTGCGTAAACGCCTGCGCTTTTAACGCCATTAAGTTGGAAGACGGCGCCGCCTTTGTGGATTACGACCATTGCCGCGCCTGCGGTATGTGCGTGACCGCCTGCCCGCAAAATCTTATTGAATTGGTGCCCTTTGATTCCCGTTATTGGGTGGCTTGCAAATCGAAAGATCGTGGCGTTACCGTCCGTTCTCACTGTCAGGTGGGATGTATCGGTTGCGGAATCTGTGTGAAAAACTGTCCCACCGGAGCCATCAGCCTTGTGGATAATATTGCACACATTGATTATTCCCTTTGTAATCATTGCGGAACCTGTGCCGCAAAATGTCCCCGTAAAATTATCTTAGACGGCTTGAAAGAGCAAGACGCTCCCGCGGAAGAAACACCCGCCGTCGAGGAGACCGTTTTATGAGCCGCGAGTGGTCCTTTCATCGCTCGTCCGGACGAAAGAAAACGACGGTTTGGCTGGTTTTGGCAGGGATTGGTCTCTTTATCCTCGGCTTCTTTGCCGCCCGCCCCATTTTACTGTTTTTGGGGCTTGTTTCCTAAGTTTCTCTTCTGTTTTACCTCTCCGAAGCATAGAATCTTCGGGGAGGTATTTTTATGAAGAAAAATTATTTTTATGCAATTATACAGGAAGAGTTTTCATTGCTTCTTTCGGCATGCCGCACTGAAAATGCGCAGGAGATTCACGACTTGCAAACCACCTGTTTTCAACGGCACAAGTCCATTTGTTTACACCTTTTGAAGGATTTTATTACCCCCATTGAACGGGAAGATCTGTATGAAGTGTCATCTAAAATTTTTGCGGTGTTTTCAACGCTTTTTAGCCTTTCTGCTTCGGAGCGAAAATGCGCGGAGCAATCGGTGCTTCTCCTTTCGGCAACTCCCTTTCGTTTTGACGAAACGCCTCTGCACCGTCGGGAAGATTTATGGGATCTGTGGGAAAATTCGTCTCGCCGTTCCCCAAATGCACAAACCTGCTTTTATGCATTGGATTCACTTGCGGAAACATTGTTAATTGCCGCCATAAAAAACGCATAATTTTCTTGGTAAATTTTGTGAATGACCGCTGAAATCTTTTCTCTTTTTTGTCACCGGATTTTTTCAAAAATCGACAAAAACCGCATGATATGGGGAAAATTTGGTTCTTGTGCAAAATGCCGAAGGGTTTTCAACAGTTGCATATTCAAAATGGTGGAAAACCCTGTGGAAAATGTGTAAAACCGCGTATTTAACCACTTTTTTCCACTTTGGGAAATTTTGGGAAATGTTCCGAAAAAATTCATGGAAGCGCGCAAACCCTTGATACAAGGGGAAAAATAAAGTTTGTCCAACTTTTTGTATTTCCCGACCAATGGAAAATATATGCAAAAACCCAAAGGTGTGCGGACACACCAAAACGGTATAAAATTGTGGAAAAAGGTGTGGAAATCCGTAAAAGCCTTGGGATTTCGCGGAAAACTGCAAGGCGTTCTCTGTGGAAAACTTTGTTTCCGGCCTAAGACCTTCGGAAAAAGAGAAGAATGTGAAAATTCAGGAAAATCTGATTATTTTTGTAATTTTCTCTTTACAAATCGCAAAAAATATGATATAATGTTATATAATATTATATTTTATAGTTCGCGCGCCCGCAAGAGGCGACGAAAGGAGAAGTATATGAAAATCAAAATTACTGCCGAAAGTACCTTGGATATGACCCCGGAACAACTTCAGCATTACGGAATCGTTAAAGTTCCTCTGAAGGTTCAGCTGGGGGAAGAGACTCATACCGACGGCGTTGATTTGGACGCTCAGGGCATCTACGATTTTGTTGCCCGCACCGGGATCCTTCCCAAGACCTGTGCCATCGCTCCCATCGAGTTCGAGGATTTCTTCGCCGAACAGTTAAAAGATGCCGATGCGGTGATTCACTTCAGTATCAGTTCCGGTCTTTCTTCTTGCTATCAGAACGCTTGCCTTGCCGCCGAAGAAGTGGGTAACGTTTACGTTGTCGATACCAAGAC
>JAZSJP010000232.1:0-8368 GCA_045534395.1 Eubacteriales bacterium
GTGAATCGACAGATGCTATGGGAAGCACCGGAGAGAACGAAACACCACTCCGTTTTTGGATAGTGTTATTTGCTGTTATGACGAGTGTAATTGCCGTTGTGATCGTTGGCACTATCGTGGTGAGAAAAAAACGCAAAAAGGTATCAACTTGATTTTACTGAAAGCCAGGAAGATGATGGACAAGAAACGCCCTCAATGAAAACGACTTGATTGAGGTGATATCTTTTTCGGTGCGACTTGCCAAAAAAATCTCTCGTACCGATGGTGCGAGAGATTTTTTGTTTGCACCGTTTTATGAGATTCTCAATGGTCACGTATATGTAATTTACAGCATAAAACAAAAAGTTTGGAGGAATTCCCATGGTAATGAATCTTCGTTTTAAAAAATTGGATCCCAAGGCACAGGTGCCTACCTACGGTTCTCTTTCCGCCGCGGGAGCGGATTTGTACGCCCTTCAGGGTGCGGAATTGCAACCGGGGGAGACGGTTCTGATCCATACGGGAATTGCTTTGGAGATTCCCGAAGGCTACGCCGGGCTGATCTACGCCCGAAGCGGTCTTGCTACCAAGCGGGGACTTGCCCCTGCCAATAAGGTGGGCGTCATTGATGCCGATTATCGGGGCGAGATTATGGTATCGCTTCACAATCATTCTCTGCAACCGCAGAAAATTGACGACGGAGAGCGCGTGGCTCAGTTGGTCATCACTCCCTTTTTGCGGGTGGAATTCGACGAAGTCGACAATCTGTCCGACACCGACCGCGGTGACGGCGGATTTGGCTCTACGGGAACGAAATAAGAAGGGAAAGGATGATTTCGATCATCCTTTTCTTTTTTCAAAAAAACCTTGCTTTTTTCAGTATTTTGTGATATAATGGTAGAAAACGAAAAGAGGACGTGAGATTATGCGCTCCGAACGAATGGAACTGACCTGCACTCATTGTGCAAAAACCTTCTCTGCACGCATTATTACTCAGGTGGACTTTGCCCGTCCGGAAGACCGTGATGCCGATTTTTCCGACGGAAGCCTGTTTACCTATACGTGTCCCCATTGTCAAAAAAAGGTGTATTACAATCACTATCTTCTTTGGGTGAACGAACCTCACAGCGTTGCCGTGTGTAATTTGACCTGCGAGGAAGAGAAGAACGCTATGGAAGAGGCGTTGTCCGCCCTTTCGGCCTTTGAGAAAGCGTCTTCGGTGCAACGGCGCTACGTTTCCTCGCCTGTTCAGCTGTATGAAAAAATCGTGATTTTTTCCGCCGGATTGGACGACCGTAACGTAGAAATTGTAAAACAATTTCTTGCGGCACGGGTCTTGCAGGAACACCCGAAAAAAACCGTAAGCGACGTGTTGTTCTGTTCTGCTTTCGGAGAAGAATATCTTTTCGTATTCCGTTGTTCCGACGGCGACTTGACGGTCAATATTCCCAAACAAGCCTTTGAAACCGTGACGGCGCAATTTTCGTTAAATGAGCCGGCACCTTCGGTGGTTGACGCCAAATGGGCGGTCAAGTATCTCACCAAGGAGAAACGGTAATGCTGAATCTTCGTCAAACGGAAAAGGAGTTCCTTTTGCCCCATCTGATTCCCGGTGCAGTCGCCGTGGATTTTACCATGGGCAACGGAAACGATACCCTGTGGCTTTCGGAACGTGTGGGTGCGTCGGGAAAGGTTTATGCCTTTGATATTCAGCCCGAAGCTGTTGAAAGAACTTCCCAACGTATGAAAATCGAGGCTCCCTTTGAAAATTATACCTTGATTTGCGATTCCCATCATCGGGTCAAGGATTACGTAAAAACGCCTATTTGCGCGGGAATTTTCAATCTTGGTTTTCTTCCGGGTGGCGATAAATCCATCACCACCTTGCGGGAGACGACCCTGCCGGCGGTGGATTCCGCGTTGGAATTGCTTGCACCCAAAGGGGCACTTTTGGTTGCCGTTTATCCCGGACACGAGGAAGGGCGCCTCGAAGGGGAACTTTTGGAAGAAAAATTTTCTTCTCTTTCCCCCAAGGAGTACAGCGTTTCCTGTCTGCGCATTGTCAATGCGCCCGACTGTCCCTTTTTCTACTTGATTGAGAAAAATAAGTGAGGCTCAAATGACCGAAAAATTATACGACCTTGATGCCTATTGTAAGACCTTCTCCGCCTCGGTTTTAGAGTGCAATCCCGGGGAGAATGGATACGATATAGTTCTCGACCGTACCGCTTTCTTTCCCGAAGGGGGCGGGCAGTACGGTGACGTGGGAACCTTGGGCGGAATTTCCGTGATCGATACCCAAATCCGCAACGGAAAGATTTCCCACAGAACTCTTGTCCCCCTTTCCGTGGGCATCACCGTAGAGGGTGTTTTGGATTGGGGCGAGCGTTTTCGTCGAATGCAAAGCCATTCGGGAGAGCATGTGGTTTCGGGCATCGTTCATTCGTTGTTTGGATATGAAAACGTCGGGTTCCATCTGTCCGACGGGGAAATGACCATGGACTACAACGGAACCTTCTCTCTCAACGAATTGAACCGCGTGGAGGTTCTTGCCAATGAGGCAATTTGGGAAAATCGCAAAATCACCCCTTATTATCCTTCGGAAGAAGAATTGAAAACCCTGCAATACCGCAGTAAAAAGGAATTGACCGAGGCGGTGCGCATTGTCACCGTCGACGGCATCGACGTCTGCGCCTGTTGTGCCCCCCACGTGAGACGTACCGGAGAAATCGGCGGAATCTATATCGTTGATGCCATTCGATGGAAGGGCGGCACCCGTCTTACCGTCCGTTGCGGAAGGGATTCCTACCGTGAATATACCGCTTTGCGGGACGATGAAAAATCCCTTTCTGCTCTATTTTCCGCTCCTCGCGGACAGACTTTTCCGGCGGCAGAAAAACTTCAGGTAGAATATGGGGAATTGCGTCGAAAATACGCCCAAGCCTTGAAAGAAAACGCTTTGTTGCGGTTGGAACAACTTCCATCTCAACAGGGGAATCTTTGCTTTCTTTTACCTGACGCAGATGGGGAAACCTTGCGCGCAGCCGCCAACGAGGGCGTGAAAAAATGTACCGGTCTTTTCGTCTGTCTTTCGGGTAACGATACCGACGCATACCGCTACGCCATTGCCTCGCAATCTTTGAATTTGCGGGAAAAAGCAAAAGAAATCAACGCCGCATTGTCGGGCAGAGGCGGGGGAAACGACACCATGATTCAAGGCTCGTTCTTCTGCACGGAAGAAACCATACGGGAATTTTTTAAGGAGTTTTAACATGATTAACGTAAACGATTTAAGTTTTAATTTCGGCGGTCAGCTGTTGTTCAAACACGTGGATTTGCAATTCACCCCCGGCAACTGCTACGGTGTTATCGGTGCCAACGGCGCCGGAAAATCCACCTTTTTACGGATTTTGTGCGGAGAATTGGAACCCTCTTCCGGGTCGGTCTCCATTGCCCCCGACACCCGAATGTCGGTGTTGAAGCAGGACCACTTTGCCTACGACGCCTATACCGTTCTCGATACGGTCATTATGGGAAATCCCAAACTTTACGAGGTCATGAAGGAAAAAGACGCCCTTTATATGAAAGAGGATTTTTCCGATGAAGACGGCGTGCGTGCTTCGGAATTGGAAGGAATTTTTGCAGAGATGAACGGCTGGGAAGCGGAATCCGATGCCTCCCGACTGATTCAGGGCCTTGGCTTAAACGAAGACCTTCTCTACGCCGCTATGTCTGACCTGAAAGAAAGTGAAAAAATCAAGGTTCTTCTGGCACAGGCATTGTTTGGAAATCCCGATATTATTCTCTTGGACGAGCCTACCAACGGTTTGGATATTGATGCCGTTATGTGGTTGGAAGACTTTTTGAGCGACTATTTCGGTACCGTTTTGGTGGTCTCCCACGACCGCCACTTCCTTAACGACGTTTGCACCAACATCGTGGATATCGACTTCTCGGGCATCAAGATGTACGTGGGTAACTACGAATTTTGGTATGAATCTTCCCAGCTGATGCAGCGCCTTCTGAAACAACAGAATAAGAAAAACGAAGAAAAGATTCGGGAATTGCAGGAATTCATCTCCCGCTTTTCCGCCAATAAATCCAAATCCCGTCAGGCAACATCCCGCCGTAAATTGTTGGATAAATTGACGGTAGAGGAGATTCCCGCCTCGTCTCGTCGATACCCCTTTATCGGTTTTGAGTGTGACCGAGAAGCGGGAAAGGATATTTTGGAAGTCACCGGTCTTTCCAAAGACCTCAACGGACAACCCTTGTTTGAAAACGTATCTTTTACCTTGAACCGCAACGAAAAGGTCGCTCTTTTAGGAAATGAATTGGCAATCACCTCTCTCTTCCGCATTTTGATGGAAGAGGAGACCCCCGACAGCGGCGAATTCAAATGGGGGCAGTCCATTACAACGTCCTATTTCCCCCATGATAACACCAAATATTTCGACGGGTGTAACGACAGTATCATTGATTGGATGCGTCAGTATTCTAAGGATCAGACCGAAAGTTATTTGCGGGGATTTTTGGGTCGCATGCTCTTCTCGGGAGACGCCGTCTATAAGCCGGTTCACGTCTTGTCCGGGGGTGAAAAGGTGCGGTGCATGTTCTCTCGCATGATGATGTTCGGCAGTAATTTCCTGATTCTCGACCAACCCACCGACCACTTGGATCTGGAATCCATCACCGCCGTCAACGACGGTTTGAAAGCCTTCAAGGGCGGAATGATGTTTACCACCCACGACTACGAAATGATCAACACCGTTGCCGATCGCATTATTGAAATTCGCCCCGACGGCGTGTTGGATTACCCCGGCAAATACGAAGACTTTTTGCAATGGAAAAAGGAGAAAGGATACGCCGATTGATTTTTGAAAAGCAACCGATAGTTGCGTTGTGAAATCTTGAATGTATGGCGTGTAACTCAACGATATGGTATAATGATTTCGTAAAAAACCGAAAGGAACGAAATTATGAATCTTGAAATTGCAAACCGATTGGTAGAATACCGAAAAAAGCACAGTCTTTCTCAGGAAGACGTGGCGGAGAAGATCGGCGTTTCCAGACAGGCGGTCTCCAAATGGGAACGGGTGGAAGCATCTCCCGATACCGATAATCTTATCGCTCTTGCGGAATTGTACGGCGTGTCTTTGGACGAATTAGTTTTAGGGAAAAACTCGGAACCGAAGCCGGAGCCCGAAACCGTTACCATTAAAAAAGGAAACAAGACCGTCATCATTCGAGATACGGAAAAGGGACACTTTATTCACGTCGATGACGAAGACGATGATGACGATGATGACGAAGGCGGTTTTTCTGCGGAAATCAAACTTTCCCTTGATTCGGCAAAGTCTCCTGCTCATCGCTTTTTCCAGGCCTTTCCCTTCCCGGTTCTGACCGTAATTGCTTATTTGATCTTCGGTTTTTGGAATATCTGCGGCGGTTGGGCATACGGTTGGCTGGTCTTTTTGCTGATCCCCATCTACTATTCTTTGGTGGATTCGATTTTTACGAGAAAAGCCGACGGTTTTGCTTTCCCCGTTGCCGTATCCCTCGCTTATCTGTGGATCGGATTTGAATACGGACTTTGGCACCCTGCGTGGATTATTTTCTTGACCGTTCCCTTCTATTATTTTATTTGTGAATTCATCTCCAAACTTTTGAAAAAAACGAAAGAAAAATAAATTTAAAATCTCTCGGAACAAGTTTTCCGAGAGATTTTTACTCCTTGACATTTGTCGCATTTTGTATTATAATAGAACCGAAAAGAGAGGTGCCTTATGCCCGAAATGATTACCTACCGCATCGCAACCCCTGAGGATTCCGATGCAATTCTTGAAATCTATCGTCCTTACGTGGAATCTACTGCCGTGACCTTTGAAACGGCGGTGCCTTCTTCCGGGGAATTTTATGGGCGCATGCAGGAGATTTTAAAGCAATATCCTTATTTGGTTGCAGAAGCAGATGGGGAAATTTTAGGCTACGCCTACGCTTCTGCATACCGTTCCCGCGCCGGCTTTCTGTGGTCTCCCGAACTTTCGGTCTACGTCCGTCAAGGGGATCACGGCAACGGAATCGGAAGCCATCTCTATGCCGCGTTGCTGGATATTTTGCGGTTGCAGGGATACCAAAACGCCTGCTCCGTCGTCTCTCATCCAAACCCCAGCAGTGAAAAACTGCATTACCGTTTTGGGTTCCGTTGTGTGGGAATCCAAAAAAAGTGCGGATACAAATGCGGACGTTGGTGCGATGTCGCTCTTTTTGAGCGTCCCTTGGGAAATTATCCTCAACCGCCGTCCGAACCCATTCCTTTTCCCGACCTTCCTTTGGAAAAAATTGAGCGAATCCTAAAATTTTAACTTTCCTCTTGACAAAAGACCTTTTTTATGCTATAATAAAGAAAATAAGAATTGTTCTTAATCTTTATTTGCAAGGAGGTCGCCATGACACAACAACGAAGAATTATTTTTGACGTGATTCAACAATCCATGCGTCACATGACGGCAGAGCAGATCTATTGGGAAGCAAAGCAGATCTTACCGTCCATTGCCATGGGCACGGTCTACCGCAATCTGGGACTCATGAGCGATGCGGGAGAGATCTTGCGCATCGAAATGCCGGGTCAACCCGATCACTTTGATAAAACCGTGGCACCCCACCACCATTGTCTCTGTCCTCGGTGCGGAGAGGTCAGCGACGTTCCCGTTCCCGATTTAACGCAACAATTGGAACAGATGCTCGGTACACCCGTAGAATCCTACGACCTTACCCTGCACGTTTTGTGTGGCGTTTGCCGCAAAGCGCAAGCTCATTAAAACGTAAAAAACTCCCGAGATTTCGGGAGTTTTTCTTTTATTCTTTTACGGCGTAGGTGATGCGGATTCCCTCGTCGGTTTCTTCCCGATGCAGGATTACTTTATCTCGGTACAATTCCGCCAAGGCGGCGCCGTCGTCAAAGGGGATCACCACGGTCTTTTCCGATTCTCCGGCAAAATGACGGCACAAGGATGTTTTCAGTTCGTCACACCCCTCTCCCGTTTTTGCCGATAGAGAAAATACCTTCATTTTTTCTTTGGTTCCCAAGGCGTAGAAGGGAGTAAGGTCTCGGGGCGTTTTGTCTGCTTTGTTCAAAATGAGGAAAATCGGCTTTTGATCCGCTTCCAAGGTGCGGAGTAATTCCAAAACCACCTGTAACCGTTCTTCCCCTTCGGGGTCGGCGCCGTCCACCACCAACAAAAGCAGATCCGCCGAAAGAGATTCTTCCAGCGTGGAACGAAAAGCGTCAATGAGGGTGTGGGGCAGGTCTCGGAGAAATCCAACGGTGTCCGACAAAAGAATTTCTTGCCCTTTCAATCCTTCCATTTTTCGCACGGTGGTATCTAAGGTTGCAAAAAGTTGGTCTTCCGCATAAACGGAACTGCCGCACAGACGGTTCAATAGGGTGGATTTTCCGGCGTTGGTATATCCCACCAATGCCGCCGTGGGCTTCCCGCCCCGCAACCGTCCCCGTCGGGTGGTTTCACGCCGTTGCTTTACTTCATTCAAAGCGTTTTCCAAAGATTTGATGCGTCTGCGGATATGCCGCCGATCGGTCTCCAATTTGGTTTCCCCCGGCCCTCGAGTTCCGATTCCGCCCCCTAATCGGGAAAGACTTCCCCCCAATCCCGCCAAGCGGGGAAGACGATATTTTAATTGCGCCAATTCCACTTGAATCCGTCCTTCCGAGGATTGGGCGCGCGCGGCAAAAATATCCAAAATCAGCATGGTGCGGTCGATGACCGCAACGTCCAACCGATCTTCCAAATTGCGGATTTGAGCCGCGGTCAGCTCTCCGTTGGCAATGGCAAGGTCGATTTCATGATTGGCAATAAACTCTTTCATTTCTTCGACTTTTCCCGCGCCGATATAGGTGGCGTTGTCGGCTTTTGTGCGTTGTTGTAACAAGATGCCCGTTACCTTCAACCCCGAAGTCTGTGCCAACTGTTCCAATTCCGCCATGGATGCTTCCGCATCGTCTCGGTCGGACACCCCCAACAACAGGCAAGTTTTAATTTCTTCCATGGAACACCTTCGCTTTACAAAGCTTTTGTGAAAAGTAAAAAACGACAAGGTTCTTTCGAACCTTGTCGTTTTCTGGTCCGAGCGGCGGGAGTCGAACCCACGGCCTCTTGAACCCCATTCAAGCGCGCTACCAAACTGCGCTACGCCCGGATCTCTCATTTGAGACCTAAACATTATAGCACACTTTTTCTCCTTTTTCAAGAGGGGGCAGGAACATTTTACAATTATTTCGCAATTTAAAGATTTTTGGATTTTTTATCTCTTAATTTGCTCCTTTTTATTGGCGTTTGCCGAATCCGTCGATTTCGGTCGAAGGAAAATC
>JAZSJP010000131.1:0-3471 GCA_045534395.1 Eubacteriales bacterium
ATTTTCTTGCTTCAATGGTTCTTTGTTTTTTAGGAGATCTTTTTTTTATAGTCTGAGTCGGCACTGTTTCGGTGCCGACTTTTTCTTATATCACATAGGTAAAACTGCAGTTTATAATCTATTGCATTTTTCTTCAAGTTGTGCTATAATAAGGAAAAGATTATTTTGTCGAGGAGTTTTTATGAAGCGGTTCGGTTCCATCGTCCTTGCGGCGTTGTTTTCGGTTTCGATTTTGGCGGCGTGTCATTCTTCGGAAGGGACGTCGAATCCTAACGAGACCGAAAAGGTGATTCCTGCCAATATTGTTATCAATGAAGTTATGCCCGACAACGAAAAGTTGACTATGGGGCACTCGCTGGATTGGGTGGAACTGTATTATCGGGACGAGGAGACGGTGGATTTGTCCGCCTACGCCCTGACCGACGACCTTTCCAAGCCCAACGCTTTTCCTTTGACGGGCTTGCAGATTCATGAGGAAGAATATCTCGTGGTGGTTTTGCCGGAAGATGCGGCGTTTCATCTCTCTTCCGCGGGGGAAGCGGTGTATCTGACCTGCGGCGGACAAAAGGTGGCGGAGTTGACCTATCCCGAATCGTCCGACGGCGCGTCGTTTTCGGCAGACGGGGTTTGTGAATATCCCACTCCCGGCTTTGCCAATCACGGGGAAGGGTACCGTTCTTATTTGCAAGCTCTGAAATTGCCCTCTTTGATTTTGTCCGAGGGGTTGACTTCGGGGGACGGCGACGATTGGGTGGAAGTGAAAAACAATTCCGACCAACCTATCAACCTTTTGGGATATACCCTGACCGACAAACGGAAAGAAATCAGTCGCTATTCCTTCCCCGACGTAACCTTGCAACCGGGGGAATGTTTCGTGGTTTATTGTTCCGATACGACCGACAAAAATCACGCTCCTTTCAAACTCAGTTCTTCGGGGGAAACGGTCTATTTGGCAAAGGACGGCGTCTTTACCGACGTGATGACCTTCCCGGGAGATTTGGTGAAAAACGAAAGCTACGGACGGGTGGGCAATTTCTTCCGCTATTTTTCCACCCCTACTCCCGGTGCGGAGAATAACGAAGGATATGAGAATACCGTTGCGGCACCCACGGCAAGTCTGCCTTCTGGGCTTTACGATTCTGCGGTGCCGGTGGAACTCTCGGGGCATGGTACGGTCTATTACACTTTGGACGAAAGCCGCCCCACCACGCAGTCTGCCGTATATACACAACCCATTTCCATTGAAAAAACCGCTACCGTTCGTATGTTTTCCACCGATGGCACTCGCACCGCCGACGCTACGGCGTATACTTATATCATTGGTGCGAGCCACGATTTACCCGTAGTTTCCGTTTCCATTCCTCAGGCGGCGCTGACGGGAGAAACGACGGGGATTTTGAACCATATCGAAGAGGATTTTGAATACGAGGCGCAGTTGACCTTGATTGAAAAGGGAGAAGAGAAATTTTCCGTTCCCTTTGGGTTTCGGTTGCACGGCAACGACAGCCGTAAGGGGGCAAAGCAGAATTTTCAACTGCGATTCCGCTCGGAATACGGCGTGGGAACTTTGAATTATCCCTTGTTTGAGAGCCGTGAATATATGGAATACAATTCCCTTTTACTGAAAGGCGGAAGCGAAGATTGGGCAAATGCGTTGTTGCGGGACGAACTTGCCACGGCAATCGTGGACGGAACCACCGCGTTGTACGCCCAAGCCGTCAAACCCGTGGTGTTGTATTTGGGCGGAGAATATTGGGGCATCTACTATCTTCGAGAGCGCTTCAGCGACGATTACGTCGCTACCCGTTTTGACGTTTCCGAAAATTCCGTGGATTTGCTGTATTCTTCGGGGGGATATTCCCAATCGGGTTCTGCCGCCGATTTTACGGCGTTGAAAAATTACGTAAAATCTCACGATATGACCAGCGACGAGGCGTATGCTTATCTGACTGAGCGCATTGACGCTCAAAGTCTCATGGATTGGTATATCTGCCGCTCTTATTTCGGAGATCGGGACGTGGCGAATATCCGTCGTTTCCGCTCTTCTGAGAGTGACGGAAAATGGCGTTGGATGTTTTTTGACCTGGATTGGTCGTTTTATATTTCCGAAAATCCCGTGTCGTGGTTTTTGAATAACTCCGGGGGAGACCACGCCCTGATTAACGCTCTGTTGAAGAACCCCAAAGGAAAAGACTCTTTTTTAAAGCGGTACGGAGAGTTGATGAATACTGTGTTGAACGAAACTTACGTCAACACCACCTTGGATTCCTTCGTTTCTGCCATTCAGTCGGAAATTCCCAAAGACCGTCAGCGATGGGGCAGAACGGAAGCACAATGGAAGACCAACGTTGAAAAAATTCGCAATTACGTCAAAGACGGAAAACGCAATGCCGCCGTTAAGAACGATCTGCAGTCGTATTTTTCCTTGTCCGATGCGGAAATGAATTCTTATTTCGGTGCGTAAGAAAATGAGTGTCGTATGAAAAAAAATCGTTTGACTTATTTGAAAAATATTCTGTTTCCCTGCGTGGTATTTTCGGCAGTAACCGGCATCTTTACCGGTGCTGCGGTCTTTCTCTTCCGCATGGGCGCTCAGACCCTCAGCCGATGGTCCTCTGCCGCTTATACTTTCGTGGGAGAAAATCTGCGCTTTTTGCCTTTACTTTTGTTGGGAGCTGCCCTTTTGGGCGTGGGTTCTTGGCTCTTCCTTAAAGGGATTCCCGATTGTCGGGGCGGGGGAATCCCCACGGCCATCGGACAACTGAGAGGGGCATTGTCCTTCCGTTGGCTCCCTTGTTTTTTGGGCGTGTTCTTTTCGTCTATGGTGACGTATCTTTCGGGGATCCCTTTGGGAACGGAAGGTCCGTCGGTACAGATGGGAACGGCGCTCGGACGGGGTACTGTGCGGATTTTGGGACGAAAACACCCGGCGTGGGATCGGTACGTTATGACGGGTGGTGCCTGCTCCGGCTTTGCTGCCGCGACGGGCGCTCCTTTGACGGGGATTCTGTTTGCCTTTGAAGAAGCTCACGAGCGGTTTTCACCCATGCTTCTTATGGTTTCCGCCATGACGGCGGTCTCCGGCTCGGTGACGGCAAAGATGCTGTTTGCCATGACCGGCGCTTCTTGGGAATTGTTCCCTCACGTGCCTCAAAGTGCACTTCCCTTGAAACAACTGTGGATGGCCGCTGCCGTCGGTGTTGTCTGCGGTCTTTTTGCCGTGGTGTTTACTAAGAGTTACGGCTTTTTGGGGGAAAGGCTTCGGCGTTGGAAGATTCCCTTGGGTGTCAAGGTGGTTTCCGTGTTTTTGTTGGTGGGGCTTTCGGGCGTATTCCTTTCCGATACCGTAGGGTCGGGTCATCATCTGACGGAAACGCTCTTTTCCGTGGGGGGAACTTGGTGGGTGCTGATTCTCGTTCTTTGCGTGCGTGCTTTGTTTTTAATTCTTGCCAACAACGTTGGAATTACCGG
>JAZSJP010000175.1:0-4199 GCA_045534395.1 Eubacteriales bacterium
CTGTATGGATGCTTTTTCTTTGTTCCGGCGTGCTTTCCCTCGGTACGTGCTTAGGGGGAAATCGTATTATCCGTGCCGTGGGAATGAAAATGATGAAAACCGAAGGATATCAAGGCGTATCTGCAGATTTAGCGTCAGCCGTAAGTCTGCTTGTTTGCACAGTATACGGACTGCCTGTCAGTACTACCCACGTCAAAACTACCGCATTGATGGGCGCGGGCGCCTCTCGCAGAATCCGTTCCGTGAATTGGAACATTGCCGGACGTATGGTTCTTGCTTGGGTTTTCACGTTTCCGGGATGCGGTTTGCTTGGTTATACGGCGGTAAAATTGTTACTCCTTTTTTTGTAGTAGTAGTTCGAGACGATTTTAACAATTATAAAATAACGATCCGGCTCCCGATTTTCGGAGCCGGTTGATTTCACATTGGTTAATAACCAAGAAAAGCTCCGCTTTGGTTTAAAGCGGAGCTGAACTGTTATTCCTTTGTTAAAGAGGCATCTTTTGTTTCTTTTAAGTAAGTTTTTGTCTTTTCCAATCCGTTTCCGACAAGAGACATGGTGCGCTCGTAGGATTCTTCTGCATGTTTCAGGTTTGCATCGTTTAGGCTAAAGGTATCTTTCCAATTCTCTATAGATTTGTCCAAAGGAAGAATACTGTAGCGATTTTTTCCGTTTTCTTTGTGCAAGTAGATCCAAGTGGGAATTACGTTTGCATCTTCCAAAAGTACCGTTCCGTCGCTGTATTTTGTGAAGGAAACGGAGAAGATAATTCCGTCTTCGGTGTTGCCCGTTTTCAGATCCATGAGATTGCGGCGTTGGTTGGAGAGGAAATTCCCCGTAGAATAGAGACATACCGTCTTGTGGTTCGAATTCACGGTACTTTCCAGCAGATCCATAGGTTGAATTACGTGAGGGTGTCCGCCCACGATAACGTCAATACCCAAATCGCAGATTTTTTGAGCGATTTTTTTCTGTACCGAAGTGGGGGAGAGTTGATATTCGTTCCCCCAATGGATATACAAAATCGTGGCATCTGCGCCCTCAGCCTTCATGTTTGTGACATGGGCTTCCATTTCGGCATAAAACTTATCCAATTGATTGTAGTCAAAAGAATTGATATGTCCAACGGAGGTTTCCGATGTCAAAAGTCCGTTAATGGAAGGTCTGTTGGGATAGGCGTCTCCCGTCTCGAAGGTGTAACAGACCATGCCGATATGAATACCGTTTACGTTTTTGACGAGATGTTTTTGGGCATCCTTGGAGTAAACGGTGCCCAAAGTGTTTAAGCCGTTGTTTGCAAGAATCCGAAGAGTTCTCTGAAGTCCGTTCAATCCCGTGTCATAACAGTGATTGTTTGCGGTCATAGCCATGTCAAATCCTGCATTTTTCAACGCCGTAGCAATGGAATCGGGAGAGTTGAATCGGGGATAGCCCGTATAGGTGCGTCCGTTTTCCGTGCCTGCCAGGGTGACTTCCAGATTGGTGACGGCATAGTCTGCTTTTTCGATGTAGGGTTTGACGTACTCAAAGAAGGGATCAAAGATATATTCGCCCGACTTTGCATCTTTTGCTGCCGTCAGCACCGAAAGATGGGTCAAAATATCACCCGTAACCGAAACGGTTGCCGTGGATACGGGGACGATTTGTCCGTTATCGGTGGTGTCGGACGGTGAATCGGTTCCGCTTACGGTGCTTTGTTGGTGGGTATCTGTATTAACTCCCGTAGTTCCCCCGTGGGGAGCATTTTGAACGGCAAAAACGATAACGAAAACGATTGCCGCAACAAATAAGACTGCACAAGCAATCATCAGCGCCAAAATACCGTTTTTCTTTCGTTTGTTTCGTTTGCTTCTGGGACCGGTATAATTTTCAGACATAACACGTATCCTTTCGTATCGTATGATTAGATTATACCATATATTCAGACAAAATTCAAGTGGTTTTTACAACTTTATAAAAAAGCCGACAGGAATACGCGTATTCCTGTCGAAATTTTTAAAAGATTCCAAGTACAACCATAACTAAAAGGCAACAACCGATCAAAATCAGAGCCGCGGGAAGAACGATAACCAAAAGTGCCGCAAGGGTCATGGCAAGTCCGTCTTTGAATCCGATTTTGTTTTCATTGAGACGATCTCGGAAGGCTTGTTCATCTTCCGGCGTGGCTTTTTTCATGTTTTTCCAACGGAGTATAGAGTAGGGAGTTTTCTTTTTCATAGAATCAGTATTTAAATCAGACCGATTGTTTTTCAGCTTTGGGTTCGGTTTTGGGGAGATCAAACAGGTAATTTCCTTGTTCGTCCAACTTCTTTTGGGGGAAGTGGCAGGCGACGAAATGTCCGGGTTCGATCTCCGTCAACGGCGGGGGAACGCGTTTGCACTTTTCACAAGCCATATAACAACGCGTATGAAACTTACAACCGGAAGGAGGTTTGATGGGGCTGGGAATATTTCCTTCCAAAAGAATCCGTTCCTTTTTCAGGGATTCCATATCCGTGGTGGGAATGGAGGAGAGGAGCGCCACCGTATAAGGATGTCTCGGGTCATCAAAGACCTTCTTGGCATCTGCAAGTTCTACGATATTCCCCAAATACATGACGCAGATGCGGTCGGAGATATACCGAACGACGGACAGGTCGTGGGAAATAAACATGTAGGTAAGATTCTCTTTTTCCTTCAATTCCTGCAACAGATTGATGATCTGAGACTGAATGGAAACGTCCAATGCGGAAACACATTCATCGCAAACGATAAATTTCGGATTAACCGCCAAGGCGCGGGCAAAGGAAATACGCTGCCGCTGACCGCCGGAAAATTGGTGGGGATAGCGGTGGAGCATATAATCCTGAAGTCCGCATTTCTCCATGGTTTTCAGCACGTGTTCCTTCATTTTCGGAGAACCGGCTTTAAAGAAATTATGGGTTGCAAGTCCTTCTTCAATGATTTGACCGATGGTAAAGCGGGGGTTCAAGCTGGAATAGGGGTCTTGGAAAATGATTTGAATATCTTTCCGAAGAACGCGCATTTCGTTGTAGGTCAAAAGCGCCAAGTCGATTCCGTTGTCGCGCATAGCTTCGTATTTTGCAAATTCTTCATCTGCAGCGTAGCCGGCACGAATTTCGTCAACCGCTTTTTTCAATTCTTCGACCCTACGGTTACGTTCTTCTATTTCAGCTTGCAGTTTTGTATTTTTCTCTTCACGTTTTGCCAGCTTCTTTTGGACTTTTTCGGGGGCTTCGGTATTCTTCAAGAATTCGATTTCTACGGTAAGAGTTTTTGATTCTTCAAAAACTTTATTTCGTTTTGCCGTCGCGTCGTAGTAGCTCAAAAGAGTCTTTTTGCCGACGCCGTTTTTATCGCATTCCGCAAAAAATCCGCCTAAGATTCGGGTGATACGGCTCAAGAGAGTTTGCGCTTCGCTCTTTGCAAGGTTGCAATCTTGCAACAGATAAAAGTCTGCGTTTTCCTCGCCGCCCGCCGCCGAAATCTTGTTTTCAAGATCAACGGTTTTGGCTTGTTCCTTCAGATACAGTTTGCGGTATTTTTCAACGTTCTTAATGGTATCAAAAACGTAATTGGGCGTCATATCGTCAAGGGTCGTTCCGTAATACAAGGTACTTCCCGCAGTTTGGGAATATAATTGCAACAGAACACGGCCCAAGGTGGATTTTCCGCAACCGGATTCTCCCACGATACCCAAAGTTTCCCCTTCGAAAATATCAATGGTAATATCCTCATTGGCGCGGACGTAAAGTTGTTGCTTCTGGAAAAGAGAAGATTTAGCAACGGGGAAATATTTCTTTAAATTAGTGATTGACAGTAATTTTTTTGTGCTCATCGCTAAGTCGTTCCTCCTTATTGGGATAGAAGCATCTGATCAACTGACCGTCACCGGCATCGATGAGTTCAGGTTCTTCTTCGAGACATCTCTGGGTGCAGTATTTGCAACGGGGGGCAAATTTACAACCCTTAGGCAGCGCCAACGGGTGGGGTACCGCACCGGGAATGGGTTCCAATTTTTGAGTAATATTGTCAATCCGCGGAATGGACATCATCAATCCTTCCGTGTAGGGGTGACTCATCTTACAATCGGTAAAAATCAGCTTTGCAGAAGCCTTTTCGACCACTTGACCGCAGTACATAACCGCAACGTCGTCAGCCATTTCGTTGATGACGCCCAAGTCGTGGGTGATAAAGA
>JAZSJP010000211.1:0-3272 GCA_045534395.1 Eubacteriales bacterium
CGATATTAAGGCAAACGTTTCTGATTGGGAAGACGAAGGAGAGGTTTTGGAATATCTCTGCAAGATTTTGCTGAAAGAAGCAGGAGACGGAAGCGGTCTGATCTACGGAATGGGTCACGCCGTTTATACCTTGGCCGACCCCCGTGCGGTGGCCGTGAAGCAACGCGCCGGCGCCTTGGCACAGACCAAGGGTATGGAAAAAGAATTTAATTTAATTTCTCTTGTGGAAAAATTGGCGTCTGCCGCCTTTTCCAAAGTCCGCGGGGTCGATAGAATTATATGTGCTAACGTGGACTTGTATTCCGGCTTTATTTATCAGATGCTGGGAATCCCCACGGAGCTGTACACCCCCCTGTTTACCATCGCCCGGGTTGCCGGTTGGTGTTCTCATCGGGTGGAAGAACTTTCTTCCGGCTCCAAGGTTATTCGTCCTGCATATAAATTCATCGGAGGCAAACACCTGTACGTTCCCCTTAACAACCGAAAGTAATTCCGGAGGTGACGACGAATGTCGAGCAACTGGACGAAACTGAAGCGAAAATTAAAGCAAATCGTATCCAAGGTGAAAAAATCCGAAATTTCTTTTTCGGCTCCTTGGAAGCGTAAGGAGAGGAAAATGCCGGAATATACCGATTCCGTCCCTCTGAAAAAGCATTATTTTCGTCGGTTTTTCTATGCCTTTTCCGTGTTTTTTATTGTCTTTGGGTTGATTGGAGTCTTTTGGTTCGTATATCATCAAGACCCCAACGCCTTCGGACGGGCGGAAAAATATTATCAGCAAGGCGTTGCGGCACAGGCGCAAAACGACCTGAAGCGTGCGCTGTCTTGTTATGAAAAGTGTCTTAAGATCTCTCCCGAAGACTTAGATGCCCGTCTGCAATCGGTTTTGATCTACCGTGCCCAGGGCAATTACGCCGAGGCGGAGACCCTTTTGAACGAGGGATTGAGTCTGCAACCCCGTTATGAAGAATATTATCGGCAGATGGTCTACCTTTTGACGGAGCAAAACCGCGTTTCCGAGGCATTGGAATACTTGGACAACATTACAGCCACTTATATTGTGGTAAAACTGAACGCGGAACGCCCCGGTTCCATTGTTGCAAGTCCTTTGCCGGGAACCTTTACTTCTGCCGTAGAAGTTACTTTAAATATTCCCAAAGATACCACCGTGTATTACACCACCGACGGAACGGCTCCCAACCGGAATTCTTCCGTGTACAGTGCAGGGGAAACCATCAAGGTGGAAAAGGGAACCGTCAATATTCGCGCCGTTGCCATTAACGACGCCGGTATGCCCGGAACGGAGTTTGACGTTTCTTACCGCGTTTACAACGAGCGCACTCAGTACGAATTCAAAGACTCCAAGGTGGAACAGTTGGTGCGGTTGGTTTTGGATAAAAAATCCGGAACCATCTATTACAAAGATCTGGAATCGGTGTTGACTCTGGATTGCGTTGCCGGTGCTGCCGCCGGTGTCAAGGGAAGCATCAAAACCTTGGACGATCTGTTGGAAATGCCCAATCTTAAGTCGGTCAAACTCAGCGGGGAAAAGGAGATCTCCTCCTTTGAACCTCTGCGGCGGTTGACTCAGTTGCAAACGTTGATTTTGGACGGCTGCAATTTGTCCGACGGACAGTTCTTGCAGATTGGGAATATCATTTGGTTGTCGTCTTTATCGGTTCAGAACAACAATCTGACCACCCTTGCTCCCGTTGCGTCCATGCTTTCTTTGGCGGAATTGGACGCCTCGGAAAATCAGATCAAGACCGTTCCTACGCTGTCCCGCCTGACGGGGTTGAAGCATTTGGATCTTTCCGGAAATGCTCTGACGGCGGTAACTTGGCTTTCCAATCACAAAACCGTCACGTCCCTGAACGTTTCCAATAATCTGATTTCCGATATTACACCTCTATCCACCTGTACGGCGCTGACCCATTTGAACATTGCATCCAATCTCTTTACTTCCATCGTCCCCCTGTCGGGTTGCCTTGGATTGGAAACGTTGGATATCGGCGGAAATGAGATCTCGTCTTTGGTAGACTTGAAGGAATTGACCAAATTGAGCAATTTGTCCGCCGCTGATACTAAAATTTCTTCGGTGGAATCTTTGAACAAAATGTCTGCTTTGACGACGTTGAACGTTTCGGGCACCGAGGTTCGGGATTTCACACCGTTGGCACAGACCAAGTTGAAAAATCTCTATGCATCGGGTTGTGACATCAGCGATCTGACCACCATGGTCATGCTTTCGTCTTTGGAAATGTTGGACGTTTCCAAAAATCTCCTCAACGAGATCGGTGCCGTGGCGCTGATGTATCAGCTGAACGTTTTGGACGTGAGCAACAACTACGTAACCGATTTTTCGCCCCTGTTGAATTGCTCGCGTTTGCGGTCGGTGAACTGTAAGGGAAGTAAAGTTTCCGATTCGGTTCTCAAACAGTTGGAGAAAAATAAAGTTTCAGTCATTCAATAACCTATAAATTTCATTGATATATAAGGAGAAAGTAATATGGCGTACTATTACGAAGAATGTTCCCATACTTTTAGCGAATATTTGCTGGTTCCCGGATATTCCGGCGCAGAGCATATTCCTGCCAACGTTTCTCTGAAGACGCCGTTGGTAAAATTCCGCAAGGGCGAAGAGCCCGCCATCACCATGAATATTCCTTTGGTTTCCGCAATTATGCAGTCGGTCTCCGACGATAAAATGGCAATCGCTTTGGCAAAAGAAGGCGGAGTTGCTTTTATTTACGGTTCCCAATCCATTGAAGACGAGGCGGCTATGGTTCGCCGAGTTAAGGGATATAAGGCAGGTTTCGTTTCTTCCGATTCCAATATCCGTCCCGACCAGACTTTGGCAGACGTTTTGGCGTTGAAGGAACTGCGAGGACATTCTACCGTCGCCGTCACCGAAGACGGAACTTCCAACGGAAAACTGTTGGGTATCGTTACGGGCAGAGATTACCGCGTGTCGAGAATGTCCACCGATGAGAAGGTTGCGACCTTTATGACCCCTCTTTCAAAGCTCGTTACCGCAACCGAGGGCACAACCCTTAAGGAAGCAAACGACATCATCTGGGACCATAAGCTCAACTCGCTTCCCATCGTTGATAAGGACGGCCATCTCAAGTATTTCGTATTCCGTAAGGACTACTCACAGCACAAGGAAAATCCCCTTGAGCTTCTTGACAAAAACAAGAGCTACATCGTAGGCGCAGGTGTAAACACACGCGATTACGAAAAGAGAATTCCCGCGCTTGTTGAGGCGGGTG
>JAZSJP010000072.1:0-3400 GCA_045534395.1 Eubacteriales bacterium
ATGGCTACGATCCGACTTATCTTTACGATCCTTTTTCAGAAACGCCCAGATTTGCTCGGTAACGTTCTTTGCCTTCATTTCGGCAATCCCGAAGCAGTCGGAAGCAACAATGGAAGCGATTCCGGCAATGACGTTATCGTCGATAATGATGTTTCCGTGGTCGTTTTTCAATTTCAGCATATTAACCTCCGTAATAGTCCGTCTTGCGCGCAAGACAGTATTATACTATATATAATACACTATAATCAGAAATTTTACAAGTGTTTTTTCCTTTTCTTTACCGAAATGTTCCAATTTTGTACTATTTTCACGAAATTTAATTTAGCAAAAGCGCCGCAATGACAATTAAAATTAAGGGGTCGTCGTCTTTGCTGTCATTAAAAAGAAGGAACAAAAGAGCGATCAAAAGAATATCGTCCTCTTGAATTCGGGACAAAAAACCGCTGAGCCATCCTCGGGAAATGGGTTGCGAAAGAGTATGCGAAGCCTTCGTCTCCCCAGGGGTCAGATTTCGAGACGGAACGGAAGAAGAACGGGACGCACCCGAGCGATCGTAAGCATTGCGCGCTTCTTCTTCGGCGCGGGCTTTCTTCATTTGATATTCAGCTTCGGAAACGGAAGAATACATAAAGACTCCTTTCAAAAAAAGGGCGACCGTTCAAGTGCTTTGAACGGCCGAAAGGGTTATCGCAAGGCAGACAGAAAATCAATGACTCGAATTGCTTTAATGGCATTGTCTATCTTTCCTGCCCGAGACGATCGAAGATAGGGACGCATGGCGTTGAGCAACGCCAATTCCCGAAAGTGACCGCCGGAAGAAAAGCCCCCGGACGGAAGATTCAGAGAATCCAACCCTTGGTTGGGAATGGAAGACGATTCGACGGAAAAAGAATCGTCGACGGATTCGGAAGAAGGGTCCGAGACGGAAGAATCGGACAGACCTGCGGCAATCTCCTTTATTTTTTGTGCAGATTCCGGATTACTTAAAATTTCGGCAACTTTGGAAAACAAATCCGGCATAGCAGTCTCCTTTCATCAATTCAAACGATTGAGAAAATCGTGAAGCATATTTTTCCCGTGAGGAGAAGAAAGAACTTTTTTGAACAGATCGGGGTCGTTAATTACCCGCATTACGTTCGCCCAATCACGCTCGCTGAGTTTGGAAGTCAGTCCTTTTAAGGAATCCTTATTTCGAGCAAGACGCTCCAATTTTGCAGCATCTTCCGCAGACAGGGCACCGCGAGCGGCGGCGACGGCGCGGGCAACGGAAGCATCGTTAGGAAGATCGGACATAGGATCACACCTTTCCGGGTTATTTCATTTCATTTTATGAAACCATTGACTTTTTTGCCAATCCGAGGTATAATAAAGAAAAAACGTGGAGAAGATTATGAAAATTCTCATACTTTCCGATACCCACGGAGAATTGTCCGCGTCTCAGCGGGTAATTCAACGAGAGAAACCGGATCACGTCATTCATTTGGGAGATTGCATTCGGGATGCCGAAGGACTGTCGAACCGCTTTCCTATCTTACCCTTATGCAAAATTCCCGGAAATAATGACTGGTTCAGCGACGAACCCAAAGAAAAAGTAATTCTTTTAGGTGGCACGCGGTTGTTTTTATGTCACGGACACACCACCGGAGTTAAAAGCGGCTTGGACGTACAACTTGCCAAAGCCATACGACAGAATTGCACCGTTTCCATGTTTGGGCACACGCACTCTCCCCTTTTGGAAGAACGGAACGGTGTATTACTTTTGAACCCCGGCTCCATTACCTACGGAGAAAGCTATGGAATACTGACTTTAATGCCGGGAGAAATCCCCCAAGGAGAAATTAAATACGACGATTGGAGAACCTTATGCTGAACTTTGATTTTTGCAGCCCCACCCGATTTATTTTCGGAAAAGACACCGAACACCGTGCGGGCGAATTGGTAAAACAATACGGAGGAACTAAGGTTTTACTGCATTACGGCGGAAGTTCCGCCATAAAAAGCGGACTTTTAGATCGCGTCAAGACCTCGCTGTCCGACGCGGGAGTCTGTTTTACGGAATTGGGAGGCGTTCAGCCGAATCCCCGCAGTGGAATGGTCTACAAAGGAATTGACCTCTGCAAAAAAGAGGGAGTGGATTTTATCCTCGCCGTGGGCGGAGGATCGGTCATCGACTCGGCAAAAGCCATTGCCGCAGGCGCTTTGACAGACGGTGATTTTTGGGAATATTGGGAGACCAAAAAACCCGTTCCCGCCGCATTGCCCATTGGAACGGTTCTGACCATTCCCGCCGCCGGAAGCGAGGCGTCGTACAACAGTGTCATTACCAATGAAAAAACTTTAGTAAAGCGGGGAACTGCGGGAGAACCTCTTCGTCCGAAGTTTTCCATTTTAAATCCGGAGTTAACCTTTACCCTACCTCAATGGCAAACTGCCAGCGGTGCCAGCGATATTATCGCTCACGTATTGGAGCGTTATTTCACCAATACCGAGAACGTAGAAACCACAGACCGTTTATGTGAAGCTTTGCTCCTAACGATGATCCACGAAACACCCCGTGTCATTGACGATCCTACGTGCTATGATGCACGGGCAAATATCATGTGGGCGGGAGCTTTGGCACACAACAACGTGGTAGGCGTAGGACGGGAGCAAGATTGGGCAACTCACGCCATAGAACATGAACTTTCCGCCCTGTACGACGTGACCCACGGAGCCGGATTGGCGGTTCTTTTCCCCGCATGGATGACATGGGTTTTACCCCATAATCCCAAGCGTTTTTCAACTATGGCAACCCGCATTTTCGGAATTGCTCACACCGGAGATGACATCGAAACGGGACGCCTTGGGATCGCGGCGTGGAGAGACTTTTTTACGTCCATCGGAATGCCTCAGAATCTGCGCTCTTTAGGAGTCAAGGGAAAAGACTTTGAGTATATGGCAAACCGATTGCTTCTCAAAGCTGACGGAACCTTAGGCAATTACGTAAAACTGACTCCGCAAGACGTCGTTGAGATCTACAAAAGTTGTTACTAAGATACAACAAAAGCGCAAAAACTTTTTTTCTTTGCATTACGTCATATTTCTTTCCAAACGGGGAATCGTAATCTTGGGAGTGATGATATGATCGTCTTAATGGAAGAATATCTTCCGGCTTTTTTAATCATGGGACTAACTGCAACGGGTGCCGCTTTTCTGCGAATCGCGGCGCAAATCTATGCAAATAAGCAACGTGAAAAGGGGCGTAATTAACGGTACGCCTCTTCTCTTTTTACAAAATATCAACTACAAGTTGATTATTTTTTCTTTTAAACCACTAAGTGTTTGACTTTTAAAGTGAAATGTGATACAATTACATTAAGATAGGGGGGATCACATGGATATTAAAAGTCTAAGAGAAAAC
>JAZSJP010000172.1:0-5086 GCA_045534395.1 Eubacteriales bacterium
GTTTCCGGTGTTGTTGCCGGTATGAAGATTAAGGAATTGGTTGATGCCGGCAAACTGACCGACAAGAACTACGATGCCGACGGCAACGTTAAAGTCGGTTACGTTGGTGCTTTCCCCTATGCGGAAGTTGTTTCCGGTTACACCGCGTTCTATCTTGGTATTAAATCTGTTTATGACAAAGTCGTTATGAACGTTTCCTACACCGAATCCTGGTTCTCCATCACCGGAGAAGCCGCAGCTGCCGAAGCTTTCATCGCTGACGGTTGCGTTATCGTTTCTCAGCACGCTGACTCCACCGGTGCGCCCTCTGCCGTTGAAGCGAAAAACAAAGAAGGCACCGTGGTTTACTGCGTCGGTTACAACATTGACATGCTCTCCGTTGCTCCTACTGCAGCACTGACCTCTGCCACCAACGACTGGTCCGTTTACTACACCTATGCCATCGGACAGGCTCTGAAGGGTGAAGCCATTGCTACCAACTGGTCCAAGGGCTATGCTGACGGCGCTGTCGGCATCACCGCTTTGGGCACCTCTGCCGCTGCAGGCACCGCTGAAAAGGTTGCCGCTGTGGAAGCTGCCCTGAAAGACGGTTCTTTGGAAGTATTTGACACCGACACCTTCACCGCGAAGGCTGCTGACGGCGTTAAGGTTGACGAAAACGGCAAAGTTACCGAATATCTGGCAGACATCGACGGTGACTTCGTTGGCGAAACCAACGTTGTCAAGGACGGTTACATTGATGAATCTAATTCCGAAGAATTCCGCAGTGCTCCCTATTTTGCTCTGCGCATCGACGGCATCATCGAAAACGTAAAAGCCGCTGAATAATCTAAATTCTAAATCAATAAGGGAGGTCCCCTCCGGGACTTCCCTTATTGGCTCTATATACGTCGAAAGAACGGAATCCCCGTTTACATCGGCACTAAATTTTAGCATTTTACGTAAAAAATAAACAAAGGAGCTTGCCCATGGAACAGTCCAGCGCCATTCGCCTGGAAAACGTAACGAAGACCTTCGGGTCGGTCGTTGCAAACAAGGACATTTGCCTCGATATTCGCAACGGAGAAATTCTTTCTCTTTTAGGGGAAAACGGAAGCGGAAAAACCACCTTAATGAACATGCTTTCCGGTATCTATTATCCCGATTCCGGTAAGATTTACGCTGCCGGAAGGGAAGTTTCCATTCGCTCCCGCAAAGACGCCTACGACCTGCATATCGGCATGATTCACCAACATTTCAAGCTGGTGGACATTTTTACTGCGGCAGAAAACGTCGTATTGGGTGATACGGGAGAGAAAAAAGAAAATCTGAAAGCGGCAACTGCCCGCATTCGCGAAATTTGCGATAAATACGGCTTTGAAGTTGACCCCAATCAAAAGGTCTACAACATGTCCGTATCTCAAAAGCAAACTTTGGAAATTGTTAAGGTTTTGTACCATGGAGCGGAAATTTTGATTTTAGACGAGCCTACGGCAGTTTTAACCCTTCAGGAGACCGAAAAACTTTTTGCCGTTCTGCGCAATATGAAAGAAGCGGGAAAAGCCATCGTTATCATTACCCACAAGCTCAACGAAGTGTTGGAAATTTCCGACCGCGTTTCCATTTTACGTCGCGGCGAGTATATCGGCACCGTAAACACAAAAGACGCCACGGAACTTTCTTTGACGGAAATGATGGTAGGGAAAAAGGTCAGTCTGAACATTGACCGTCCCTTTGTGGAAAAGAAGAAGCCTTTGCTGGAAATCCGAAATCTTACCATTAAGAACGACGAAGGACACACCGCCATTGACAACGTAAATTTTTACATTCGCGGCGGTGAAATCTTGGGGGTTGCCGGCATTGCCGGTTGCGGTCAAAAAGAACTCTGTGAAGCCATTGCCGGTCTGCGCAAGATCGAAAACGGAAGGATGATCCATCAAGGAGAAGATATTTCCGTAATGACGCCCAAGCAGATTTTGGAAAAGGGAATCTCCATGAGTTTTATTCCCGAAGACCGCTTGGGTATGGGCTTGGCACCTTCCCTTTCCATCACGGACAACATGATCCTAAAGACCTATTCCGAAGGCTTCTCCCCCATTGTAAATCGGAAAAAAGGTCGTCAAGAAGCAGAAAAAATTATTGAAGATCTGGGCGTTGTTACGCCGTCCACCGAAACTCCGGTGCGTCGTCTTTCCGGCGGTAACGTTCAGAAAGTTCTCTTGGGAAGAGAGGTAAAAAGCAGTCCCAACGTCATTATTACCGCATATCCCGTCCGAGGACTTGATATCAACTCTTCTTATTTGATTTACGACATTCTCAATCAGCAAAAGATGAATAACGTGGGAATTCTCTTTATCGGAGAAGATCTGGACGTTATGCTTTCTCTTTGCGATAAAATCATGGTTCTTTGCCACGGGAAAGTCACGGGCATCGTCAACGCGAAAAACACCTCGAAAGAAGAATTGGGCTTGATGATGACCGGAGCAATCAATCTTATGGAAGCAAGAACCACGGAAGACAAAAAACCCGGCATTGCCAAAGATTCTTACATTGAGGAGGGAGATCATGAGTAATCTTCAAACGAAAGCAAAAGAACCCCTTCTTCGTATCGTCAAACGAGACGGAATGAAAGCGTGGCAAAGCTGGTTGATTCGCGGAGGCGCGTTGATCGGATCCCTGATTATCTGCGCACTGTTCGTTTATGCTATCACAAAATTGAATCCTTTGGCAGTTTACGGTTCCATGGCAAAGGGTGCTTTCGGAACCACCCGCCGCATTTGGATTACCTTTCAAGACACCGCAATTCTCCTGTGCGTTGCTTTAGGATTGGCACCGGCGTTTAAAATGAAGTTTTGGAACATCGGTGCGGAAGGTCAAATTCTGGTCGGAGGAATTTCCACCGCAGCCTGCATGATTTATTTGGGTGACGTTCTTCCCCCGTGGTTGACCATCCTTCTGATGGTTCTCTCTTCCACCTTAGCGGGTGCTCTTTGGGGCTTGATTCCCGCCTTGTTTAAGGCAAAGTGGAACACCAACGAAACGTTGTTCACCTTGATGATGAACTATATCGCAATTCAAATCACCATGTTCTTCGTTGCCAAGTGGGAAAACCCCATTGGCTCCAATACAGTAGGCGTTATCAATCCCAATACCAAAGGCGGTTGGCTTCCAGAAATCGGAACGAACCGCATGGTTTCACCCTACGTACTTCCGGTGCTTATCGTTCTTGCGCTAACGATTTTCATATTCTTCTATTTGAGGAACAGCAAACAGGGATATGAAATTGCCATTGTAGGTGACAGTGAAAATACCGCACGGTATGCGGGAATGAATGTCAAGAAGATCATTCTTCGTACCATGCTGATCTCCGGCGGAATTTGCGGTCTTGCAGGCTTCATCAACGTTGCCGGGGCCTCTCACACCATTTCCACGAACATCGGCGGCGGTCGCGGATTTACGGCAATTATCGTTGCATGGCTTGCAAAATTCAACGCCTTTGTAATGATCTTCGTATCTTTGCTCTTAATCTTTTTGGAAAAGGGCGCTTCCCAAATTGCTTCCGACTTCGGACTGAACAACGAAGCGTCTGAAATCATGAAAGGTATCATTCTTTTCTTTGTACTCGGCAGTGAATTCTTTATCAATTACCGCTTGATTTTCCGTAAAAAATAAGAAAGGGGACTAAGAAATGAATATCGACTCTTTGATTCAATGGATTCAATCTGCCGTTGTATTCGGAACGGTTATCATGTTCGGCTGTTGCGGTGAAATATTGACCGAAAAATCGGGCAACTTAAATCTTGGAATCCCCGGAACCATGTACATGGGCGGAATTGCCAGCCTTACGGGTGCCTTTTTCTACGAAAACGCTTGCGCAAAAGCGGGAATTTCTCCCAACGCATTTTTGTGTATTGCAATCGCTTTCTGCTGCGCCTTTCTCGCAGGCGCCTTGGGCGGTCTGATTTACAGTTTTCTCACAACGACCCTTCGGGCAAATCAAAACGTAACGGGGCTGACTTTGACTATCTTCGGTGCGGGAATTGCAAACTTCTTCGGCGGCTCTCTGAACAAATTGGCAGGCGGTGTCGGTCAAATTTCCATTGCTTCTACCAGCGAAGCCTTCCGAACCACCGTTCCTTTTTTGAGAAATTTGGGTAATTTTGGAAAACTGTTCTTCTCTTACGGATTCTTGGCGTATTTCGCAGTTGCGGTTGCCATCGTTATGGCAATCTTCCTGAAGCGTTCCCACGCAGGACTGAATCTCCGCGCCGTTGGGGAAAATCCTGCGACGGCAGACGCCGCAGGCATCAACGTAACAAAATATAGATACCTTTCCACCTGTATCGGGTGCGGAATTGCCGGCTTGGGCGGTCTGTATTACGTAGTAGACTACACCAAGGGTACTTGGGCAAACGACGGAACGATTGAGACTCTGGGCTGGTTGGCGGTTGCATTGGTTATTTTTACCACGTGGAAGCCCATCAACGCCATTTGGGGATCTTATTTGTTCGGCATGCTTTATTGGATGTACCTTTACACAGAATTGTTCGGAATCAAACTGACCAGAAGTTCTCTTCCCCTGTTTAAGATGCTCCCCTATATTGCAACGGTCTTTGTATTGATTCTGACCAGCATTCGTAAAAAACGGGAAGATCAACCTCCCGCAAACTTAGGTCTCCCCTATTTCCGGGAAGAAAGATAACTATGAAAAAAGACGTCTTAATCATCGGTGCCGGTCCTGCAGGGATCTTCACGGCATTGGAACTGCTTCGAAAAGGAAGCAAAAAAAATATTCTGATTGTGGAAAAAGGCGTTGCCATTGAAAAACGCAGATGCCCGAAATCCAAGACAAAACAATGCGTAAACTGCAAGCCTTATTGCCACATCACCACCGGATTTTCCGGAGCAGGGGCGTTCTCCGACGGAAAATTATCCCTCTCCCCTGACGTGGGCGGTTCCTTGCCGGACTTAATCGGTGAGGAGATGGCGGAAGAAACCATCAAATACGCCGACTCCATCTACTTGGAGTTTGGCGCAGATGAACACGTGGAAGGGGTCAGCAACCCCGAAGAAGTGAAAGAAATCCGCAAGCGCGCCATTCAGGCGG
>JAZSJP010000154.1:0-2472 GCA_045534395.1 Eubacteriales bacterium
TTATTATAAACCACTTTGCGACGTTTGTCAACATTTTTTTCTCCGTGTTCATAAAGGTTTAAAAAACGCCCGAGGTTGGTCGGGCGTTGATTTTCTATGAATTTTGTAAAAGCGACTCCTTTCGCTTTTTCAGAATAATGCGGAAGGCTAAAATTTCTGTTAATCCGGTCAGGAGCCAAGTTGCGGGATAAATAAGATAAAGCATGATTGCTCTTACTTCCGTGGAGCAATGATTAAACATTTGATATCCGGTAAAGATCCAACCGACCCGAAGTCCGCAGACGCCCACGACGGTAATAATCATGGGCGTGATCGACGCTCCCATTCCCCGCAGCACACCGCTCATCACGTCCATAATTCCGGCGGAAAAATAGGGGATCATGACCACCGTCATGCGGAGCAGCCCGTAGGTGATAGCTTCTTGAGAATCGGTAATGTAAATTCCCAATAAGGGTTTTCCCAATAAACGGAAGAAGATTCCTAAAAATGTCCCGGTGATTACGGCGGAGAGCATACAGATGGTAACGACCTTTTTTACGTTATCGTAACGTTTCGCACCGATGTTTTGTCCCGTAAAATTCAATGCCGATTGGTGGAACGAGTTGATGGACGTAAACACGAAACCTTCCAAGTTTGCCGCTGCGGCGTTTCCCGACATAAATACCGAGCCGAGGCTGTTTATGGTAGACTGAAGCAGTACGTTGGAAATGGAAAACATGGAACCTTGGATTCCTGAGGGAACCCCGATGCGGATAATTTTCCGAAGGGAACCGCTATGGATTTTTAACCGTTTAAAATCCAACCGACAGGCGTCGGTGCGTCTTGTCAGTGCCAATATTACCATAATTGCCGCAAACATTTGGGACAGAACCGTCGCCAAAGCAACTCCCGCCACGTTTAGATGAAATACGGTGACGAACAGGGTGTTCAGCAGTACGTTGATGATTCCTGCTAAGGTTAGATAGAGTAACGGTGTTTTTGTATCTCCGGACGCCCGCAGAATCGAAGCTCCGAAATTATAAACCAACGGTCCCAATACTCCTCCGAAGTAAATCTTCATGTATAGGGAAGAAAGGGGGATTACGTCGTCTGGCGTTCCCATCCACTTCAAAAAGGTTTCGGAAAGGGTTACGCCCAGAATTGTCAGCAGAATTCCCCCGATAATAGCCGTGGGAATTGCTGTGTGAACGACTCGATGAACGTCTTCGTCGTGCTGTGCACCCAGCCCTTGGGCAACGGAGACTCCGGCGCCTACGGAAAGCCCAATAAATACGTTTACAATAAGGTTTGTTAAGGCTCCTGTCGCCCCTACGGCGGCAACGGAAACGCTTCCGCAAAATTGTCCGACGATAATCAGATCCGCCGCATTAAAGGCTAATTGTAACAATCCCGTCAAGGTAATGGGTAGGGTATAAAGGAGAATTTTTTTTAAAAAGGGTCCTTCACACAGATTTGCAGACGTCCGTGCCATAACGTTTTCCTTTCGATCTTTTTCGTTTCTCATTATACCCTCGAGAGAAGGGATTGTCAACCCGAAACAACCTTTTTTAAAAAAGGTTCAAAAAAAGTTGAAATATTTTATGAATGCAGTTAAAACGGAAGCAAATCCAATAAGAATTCGCTTCCGTATTTTTTGAGCTTAAGATTGTTTTATTTGTTTTGCTTCGTTGAGTTTGTGACGTCTGCGGTTCTTTACTTCGTCGGACATGGGAGTAATTTCTCCCGCCGCCTGCAGGGACATTCTCGTTAAGACCGGTCCCACCAATTCGTAAATCAATACGGCAAACAAGGTAATATTCCGAATGATCGCACCGCTTTCTCCCAGCTCGGGGGTTGCGGCGGCAATGGTGCACATTCCCAAAGCAACGCCGGCTTGGGGCAACAGAGTGATGCCCAAATATTTGCAGATTTGAGGTTCACACTTGGTCGCTTTCGCACTACCCAAAGAGCCCAAATATTTCCCGGCAGAACGAGACAAAATGTAAACGATACCAATAAGAACCACAAGTCCGTTCTTCAAGATATCCAGATTCAATTCCGCACCGCTGATGACGAAAAACAACGCGAACAGGGGAGATGTCCACTTATCCGATCGCTCCATGAGATCGTGGGACAAAGGACAGATATTGCAGAACACCGTTCCCAGCATCATGCAGACCAACAGGGAAGAAAATTGAACGTGAACAACACCGATATGGAAGTCGATCATCGCCAAAGAAGCCGTAAGGAAAACGAAAGCAATGGTCAGATTCAGGCGGTTGGTGTTGGAGTTAAAGAGCTTCTCCAGCTGGGTCAGCAGCCAGCCAAGAACCGCGCCAAGGGCCAGAGATGCCACGATTTCCACCAGCGGTTCCACCAGAACAGACACAATATCCCCGGCGCCGCTGCCGAGACTGCGGGCAACGCCGAAAGACACGGCAAACACCACCAGACCCACAGCATCGTCCAGTGCCACGATGGGCAGCAGCAGGT
>JAZSJP010000016.1:0-6573 GCA_045534395.1 Eubacteriales bacterium
TCGTCAACAAAAACGTATAACAGAGAGGTGCAATACTATGAAAGAGTTTGAACTGAAATACGGCTGTAACCCCAACCAGAAGCCTGCCAAGATTTTTATGCACGACGGCAGTGAACTTCCCATTGAAATTCTCTCCGGCAGACCCGGATTTATCAACTTTTTAGACGCCTTCAATTCTTGGCAGTTGGTCAAAGAACTGAAAGAGGCTCTCGGATTTCCCGCAGCCGCGTCTTTCAAGCACGTTTCTCCCACTTCTGCCGCCGTTGGCACGCCCCTTCCCGAAAAATTGAAGAAAGCTTGCTTTGTGGACGATATTGAGGGATTGGACGAAAATCCCTTGGCTTGCGCTTACGCCCGTGCTCGCGGTACCGACCGTATGTGCTCTTACGGAGATTGGGTTGCCCTGTCCGACGTTTGCGATCTTATGACCGCACAACTGATCTTCCGTGAAGTTTCCGACGGCGTTATTGCTCCCGGTTATACGGACGAAGCCCTGGAACTTTTGAAGACCAAGCGCAAGGGCAATTACAACGTGGTTAAAATCGACCCCAACTACGTTCCCGCCGCCATTGAGCATAAACAAGTTTACGGCATCACCTTTGAACAAGGCAGAAACGACGTTGCCATCGACGCAAAGATGCTGGAAAACGTCGTGACCGAAAACAAGAACCTGCCCGAGTCCGCCAAGCGGGATCTGGTGGTCGCCCTTATTACGTTGAAATATACTCAATCCAATTCCGTCTGCTACGCCGTGGACGGTCAAGCCATCGGCGTCGGCGCCGGTCAGCAGTCGAGAATCCACTGCACCCGTCTTGCCGGCGGAAAAGCCGACACCTGGCATCTGCGTCAGGCAGACAAGGTGCTCAATCTTCCTTTCAAAGAAGAATTGTCCCGCCCCGAACGTGGCAACGGCAACGGGGGGTATATCAACAAGAACGAAGAAGACGTTTGCGCCGAGGGTATTTGGCAGAAATATTTCACCGTCCGTCCCGAACCCTTTACCGCCGAAGAGATGAAAGAATATCTTTCCACCATTCGCGGCGTTGCTTTGGGTTCCGATGCATTCTTCCCCTTCGACGATAACATTCAGCGGGCTTACGCCAGCGGTGCGGATTATATCGCCGAGCCGGGCGGCTCCATTCGTGACGACGTAGTCATTGCCCGTTGCAACGAATTGGGCATTGCCATGGCGTTTACCGGACTTCGTCTGTTCCACCACTAAGAAGGAGAGTTACTATGAAGCTGCTTGTTGTCGGTTCCGGCGGAAGAGAGCATACCATTATTAAAAAATTGCGTGAAAATCCTCAAGTAGATGAAATTTTTGCCCTGCCCGGAAACGGCGGAATCGCCGCCGACGCCACCTGCGTCAATATCGGGGCAAAAGATATTGAAAATATCGTTAAATTTGCCGCTGATCAAAAGATCGACTACGCTGTCGTCGCTCCCGACGATCCTTTGGTCTTGGGTTGTGTCGATGCTTTAAATGAGATCGGAATTCCCTGCTTCGGCCCCAAGGCTAACGCCGCCATCATCGAAGGCAGTAAGGTCTTTTCCAAGGATCTGATGAAAAAATATGAGATTCCCACGGCGGAATACGAAGTTTTCACCGAAATGGACAAGGCGTTGGAATATTTGGAAACTGCGCCGATTCCCACCGTCATCAAAGCCGACGGATTGGCGTTGGGGAAGGGTGTGGTTATTGCTATGACCCGAGACGACGCCAAAGATGCCGTCCGTTCCATGATGGAAGATAAAATCTTCGGGGAAAGCGGAAGCCGCGTAGTCATCGAAGAGTTTTTGACCGGTCCCGAAGTTTCGGTTTTGTCCTTCACCGATGGAAAAACCGTGGTTCCCATGGTCTCTTCTATGGATCACAAGCGGGCGCTGGACAACGACGAAGGTCTCAATACCGGCGGTATGGGTACCGTTGCTCCCAACCCTTACTATACCGAAGATATTGCCGAAATTTGTATGAATACCATCTTCAAACCCACCATCGACGCCATGAATGCCGAAGGACGTACCTTTAAAGGTTGTCTTTATTTCGGACTTATGCTGACTCCCAAGGGCCCCAAGGTCATTGAGTATAACTGCCGTTTCGGCGATCCCGAAACTCAGGTGGTTCTGCCTTTGTTGGAAAGCGACCTTCTGACGGTGATGAAAGCCACCACCGACGGTACCTTGACCCCCAATATGGTCAAATTCCGAGACGGTGCTTGCGCTTGCGTGGTTATGGCTTCTGCCGGATATCCTCAAAAATATGAAACGGGCTTTGAGATCACTCTTCCCGATTCCGTGGCAGACCGGGTTTACGTTGCCGGTGCTAAACTGCAAGACGGAAAATTGCTGACGTCGGGCGGACGCGTGTTGGGTGTTACCGGCACGGGAGATACCCTACAGGAAGCGTTGAACGCTGCCTACGATAACGTAAATCAAATTACCTTTGAAAACGCTTTTTACCGTCGGGACATCGGTGCCCGCGCGCTGAAAGCCGTAAAATAGGAGAAGAACTATGGTTTTCCGAGTTTATGTAGAAAAACGCCCCGAATTGGCGCACGAAGCCAACGGACTTTGCGCCGAACTGAAGAACTTAGTCGGTATCAAGACCTTGGAAAGCGTTCGGGTCATCAACCGTTACGACGTGGAAAATATTGAAGAGTCCCTCTTTGAAAAAGCGGTACGCACCGTTTTTTCGGAGCCCCAGCTGGATCTGGTTTCCGATGCCGTTGATGCCAAGGGCGGAATTGTTTTTGCCGTGGAGCCTTTGCCCGGTCAATTTGATCAGCGCGCCGACTCCGCCGCTCAATGTATTCAGTTGCAAAGTCAGGGCGAGCGCCCCACCGTCCGTTCCGCCAAGGTTTACGTCTTGGGTGGCGCATTGACGGAAGAAGACGTTTCCGCCGTAAAAAAATACGTCATCAACGCCGTGGAGAGCCGGGAGGCTTCTTTGGAAAAACCCGAAACCCTTGCGGTGGAATACGCCATTCCTTCCAGCGTTGCCACAGTGGAAGGCTTCGTTGATTTGGACGAAAAAGGACTTTCCGATTGTTTGGATTCTCTTGGTCTTGCCATGGATCTGGACGATCTGAAGTTTTTGCAGAATTATTTCAAAACCGAAGAGAAGCGCGATCCCACCATTACCGAGATTCGCGTAGTAGATACCTATTGGTCCGACCATTGCCGTCATACCACCTTCTCTACCCATATTGACAACGTGGAGATCCACGATCCCGCTGTTGCGGAAGCGTACCAACGCTATCTTGCCGCCCGCGTGGAAGTGTACGGGGAAGAAAAAGCGGCAAAGCGTCCGCAAACCCTCATGGATATTGCCACTATCGCCGTCAAGACTCTGAAAAAACGCGGCGTTCTTCCCGAATTGGACGAAAGCGAAGAGATCAACGCTTGCTCCATTCACGTGACCGCCAAGATCAACGGAGAAGACCAGGATTGGCTGTTGATGTTTAAAAACGAGACCCCCACACACCCCACGGAAATCGAAACCTTTGGCGGTGCCGCTACTTGTATCGGCGGTTGTATCCGCGATCCCTTGTCCGGACGCGCTTACGTCCATCAAGCAATGCGCGTGACCGGTGCCGGAGACCCGAGAACGTCTCTTGCAGATACCATTCCCGGAAAATTGCCTCAGCGAAAACTGTGTCAAACCGCCGCCGCGGGATATTCTTCCTACGGCAATCAGATCGGCTTGGCAACGGGTCACGTTGCGGAAGTCTATCACGACGGATACGTGGCAAAGCGCCTGGAATGCGGTGCCGTGGTTGCTGCGGCTCCCGCCTATAACGTCCGTCGGGAACGTCCCGAAGCCGGCGACGTCATCATTCTCTTGGGCGGTCGTACCGGTCGCGACGGTATCGGCGGTGCTACCGGTTCTTCCAAGAGCCACAATATGAAATCCCTCACCACCATGGCTTCCGAGGTTCAAAAGGGTAACGCCCCTGAAGAACGCAAGATCCAGCGTCTCTTCCGCAATGCCGACGTGACCCGTTTGATCAAACGTTGTAACGACTTCGGTGCCGGCGGTGTCTCCGTTGCCATCGGCGAACTTGCCGACGGCCTTCAGATCGATCTTGACGCCGTGCGTAAAAAGTACGACGGATTGGACGGCACCGAACTTGCCATTTCCGAATCTCAAGAGCGTATGGCAGTTGTAGTTGACGCCAAAGACGCCGACACCTTTATCGCTTACGCACAAGCCGAAAACTTAGAGGCTTACCGCGTTGCCGTTGTTACGGAAGAAGCCCGCATGGTTATGACTTGGAAAGGACAGACCATTGCAGACCTTTCCCGTGAGTTTTTGAATACCAACGGTGCCGACAAGCACACCGTTGCCGAAGTTACCGAGAAAGACCTTTCGGTCTTCTCCAAGGCTCTTTATTCCGATCTGCGTCAAATGGCGTCGGATCTGAAAACCGCATCTCGTCGCGGCTTGGTAGAACGCTTCGACGGTTCCATCGGTGCCGGTTCCGTGTTGATGCCCTTCGGCGGAAAGACCCAAAGAACGCCCGCTCAAGCCATGGCGGCTCTGTTGCCCGTTCTTCCCGGTCAGACCACCGATTCCGCCAGCGTTATGGCGTGGGGATTGGATCCCGATACCATGTGCGTTGATCCTTATTCCGGTGCCCGTGCCGCCGTGTACAATTCCATGGCGAAGATCGTCGCCGCAGGAGCCGATTACAAAGACGCCTACCTGACCCTTCAGGAATTCTTTGAAAAACTTCGCAACGAGCCTGCCCGCTGGGGTAAGCCCTTTGCCGCATTGTTGGGCGCCATGGACGCTCAGTTGGAGCTGAACGCCGCCGCCATCGGAGGCAAAGACTCCATGTCCGGAACCTTCTTGGACAAAGACGTTCCCCCCACCCTCATTTCCTTTGCTATTGCTCCCATTTCCGCAAAAGACGTTATCTCTCCCGAGTTCAAAGAAGCGGGACACCCCGTCTATCTCTTTGCTCCCAAGGACAAAACTGCCGACTCCACCAAAGCGGCTTGGGAATGCTTCCACAAGCAGTGTAAAGCCGGAAAGGTTAAGGCGGCTTGGGCGGTAGAAAACGGCATTGCGGAAGGTATCATGAATATGTCCTTCGGCAATGAGATTGGCTTTAAATCCAACGGTGCCGTTACCGAGTGGTACGGTGCTATGATGTACGATTTCATCATTGCGGAATTGGACGAGACCGTGGATTGCCAATATGCCCTTCAAATCGGTGTAACCACCGAAAACGCCGTTATCGACTTGGGTTGCGAATCCGTTTCCGTTTCCGAATTGCTTGCCTTGAACGAAGGCGTTTTGGAAAACGTTTATCCTACCAAAGCGCCCGCTGCAAGCAGCCTTTCTGCCTTCTCTTACACCAAGGGCGGTGTCGCTTCTCCCACCGTCAAATGTGCCCGTCCCAAGGTTTTGATACCCGTATTCCCCGGAACCAACTGTGAATACGATTCCGCCCGCGCCATGCAGGCGGCAGGTGCCGACGCCGAGATTGTGGTGATCCGCAATCTTACGGCGGACGACGTTGCCCGTAGCGTAGAAACCGTTTCCAAGAAACTTGCGGAAAGTCAAATGGTCTTCCTGCCCGGTGGATTCTCCGGTGGCGACGAACCCGACGGCTCCGCTAAGTTTATTACTGCTTTCTTCCGCAATCCCGCTGTCAAAGAACAGGTGGGCAAACTGTTGGACGATCGAGACGGATTGATGCTCGGTATTTGTAACGGTTTCCAAGCCTTGATTAAATTGGGTCTGGTTCCCTACGGGAAGATCATCGATACCGATGAAAACTGCCCCACTTTGACCTACAACACCATCGGTCGCCACCAATCCAAGATGGTTCGCACGCGGGTCTGCACCAATAAGTCTCCCTGGTTGGCAAATACCAAGGTCGGGGAGATCTACACCGTTCCCATCTCCCACGGGGAAGGTCGCTTCCTGGCTTCCGAAGATTTGATCCTCAAATTGGCGGAAAACGGTCAGATCGCCACCCAATACGTCGATCTGGACGGTAATCCCACGTTGGATACGTCCTTCAATCCCAACGGCTCCATCTTTGCCGTGGAAGGCATCACCTCTCCCGACGGCAGAGTGTTGGGTAAGATGGGTCACTCGGAACGTATCGGCAATCACCTGTACCGCAACGTTCCCGGGGAATACGATATGCAACTCTTCCGCTCCGCGGTGGAATATTTCAAGAAATAAGGAGAATCTGCTATGGCTTATCTTTCCGATATTGAAATTGCGCAACAATGTAAACTTCGCCCCATTACCGAAATTGCCCAAACTGCCGGCGTTGACGACAAATATTTGGAGCAATACGGCAAATATAAAGCAAAGATCGACCTTTCCATCATGAAGGAAAGCGACCGTAAAAACGGAAAACTGATCTTAGTCACAGCCATGACTCCCACTCCCGCGGGAGAAGGGAAGACCACTACCACCATCGGTTTGGCGGACGGTCTTCGGAAGATCGGCAAAAACGTTATGGTTGCCTTGCGTGAGCCATCCCTCGTGCCTGTGTTCGTGGTCAAGGGAGGCGCTGCCGGAGGCGGTTACGCCCAGGTCGTTCCCAT
>JAZSJP010000092.1:0-5257 GCA_045534395.1 Eubacteriales bacterium
TATTCGGCGTTGACCTCTTCGTCGGAGATGACAACCCCTTCCAGTTTGGCGATCTTTTCCAGCGCCAGACGGAGTTTTACGTCAACCTGAGCGCGAGCGGCAAACATATTGCGCAGATCTTCGATCTTCGCGCCGGTAATCTGCATGTACTGTTCCATACTCATGCCCTGAGAGGCCATTCTCTGAGAGAAATCGTTGAGAGAGGCGTTGATCTCATTGTCAAACATGCATTGGGGAATGTCTGCTTCCACCAATTCGGCAACGGCTTCTGCCAATTTGTCGGCAACGACACGATCGGCTTCGGCTTCTTTGCGTTCCGCAATCTTCTTAGACAGGTCTTCCTTGAAAGCGTCCAACGTATCGAAGTCGCTGACGTCTTTGACGAATTCGTCGTCAACTTCGGGCAGTTCTTCTTTTTGAATCTTGTGAATGCAGCACTTGAATTCTGCGGGCTGACCCTTCAATTCGTCTGCATGATATTCTTCGGGGAAGGTGACGTTGACGGTGAATTCTTCGTCAATTTTCTTGCCCACCATTTGATCTTCAAAGCCGGGGATAAACTGACCGGAACCCAACTTCAGGGTGTAATCGGTGGCTTTCCCGCCTTCGAAGGCTTTGCCGTCGGTGAATCCTTCGAAATCAAAGGTGACGGTGTCGTCCAATTCTGCGGCGCGGTCGTCCACGTCGATCATACGGGAGTTGCGGCGCTGATAGCCGGCGATCTCGTTTGCGATATCGTCTTCGGTTACGGCGGTAGAGGGTTTTTCAATCTTCAGACCCTTGTATTCCTTTACGCTGACTTCGGGCTTTACGGTGACTTTTGCTTTAAAGGTGAAGCCTTTGTCGGCGGAAATGTCGGTGATTTCAATGTTGGCACGGTCGACGGGAGTGATGCCGGCTTCTTTTACGGCAGCCTCGTAAGCGTCGGGATAAAGGGCGTCAACGGCATCGTTCCAGAAAAAGCCTTCCCCATACATTTTTTCAACGATCTTGCGGGGGGCTTTGCCTCTGCGGAATCCGGGAACGTTGACTTTCCCTACGTTTTTGCGGTAGGAAGTCTGAACGGCGGCTTCGAATTCTTCTGCGGGGACAGAAATCTCAAGTTCTACCACGTTCTTTTCGACTTCGGTTTTGTTTACTAATTTCATGATTAGCGCTCCTTGAATTGTATTAACTTTCGCAATGGATATTATATCATATATTTCTTTATATTTCCATACTTTATGGGAAAAGTTTGAAAACTTGTCGCAGAAATGCCTTAAAATCGGCATAAAACCCGTTAAAATCGGAGTTTTCGGGGGGTGAAATCCAAATAATCGGCAGAGATTAAGTGAAAATCAATTCCGTCCACCGTTCCTTGGGTGGCAAGGGTTCCGGCGTTTGCACCGTGCAAATGACCGTAATAACACTCCCGTACCTTAAATTCTTTCAATACGTCCAGAATGGGTTCGCACCGCAATTCCCCAAAGACGGGGGGATAATGAAGAAAGACGATGGGTTCTTTTTCCGCTTTTTGCAGCGAAGTTTTCAGGCGTCCCACTTCTCTGTTCAAGATCTTTTCATCTTCGTCGGACGTCTCCAGCGTCCACCCTCGGGTTCCGCAGACGCTGACGTTTCCCACGGTATAAGAATTGTTGTGCAAAAAGCAGACCGAGGGGTAATTTTCTACGAATTTATTCAGTTTTGACAGAGTCTCCCACCAATAATCGTGATTTCCCTTGGACAGAATCTTCCGTCCCGGAAGGGCGTGCAAAAATTCCATGTCGGCTTTCAATTCTTCCAAATCGATTGCCCAAGAAAAATCTCCCGGAAGGACGATGGTATCGTCGTCGGTCAGCGTCCACCGCTCCAAGATTTTTTGGGGGTGGTCTTTCCAACGGTCGCCGAATACGTCCATGGGTTTTTGGGTGGAAAAGGACAGATGCAAGTCTGCCATGGTATACAGTGCCATGGAAATCTCCTTAAGTAAGTCGTTCAAAAAAGCGGTGTGCGTTACGGTAAAAAACGCCGTCGGCAATCTCCTTGCCAAAGGCGGTACAAAAGCGATGATAAAGAGGAATTAAGGACGAAAAATCCGCGATATCTCGGGGCAGTTTATCTACGCCGTCGAAATCACATCCCAACGCCAATCCCTTCGTTCCTCCCAAGGACAGAAAATGTTCGGCGTGACGCAGAATATCGTCGGCAGAGGCTTCGTGTTCCGCCAAAAATTCCGGATAAAGATTTAACCCTACCAATCCGCCTCGGGCAAAAATCTCTCGCGCAACGTCATCGGAAAGGTTCCGCACGTGATTACACACGGCTTTTGCGTTGGAATGAGACGCCACGATGGGTGCGTCGGTGATGTGTAAAACTTCTTCGGTGCCTGCCGCGGAAAGATGGGAAACGTCCACGGCAATCTTTCGTTGAATCAATTCCAAAACCGCGGCTTTCCCCATAGCGGTCAGTTCGGCGGAATCGTCGGTGGCGGCTCCCGTTGCCCAAAGGTTTCTTCCGTTCCACACAAGTCCCGCCATGCGGCAATTTGCTCGGGAAAGGCGGTCAGCCCATTGGGGGTCGCAGGCAAGAATGCCGGCGCCTTCCACCGTCAATAAGGGAGTAAGTCCTTCTCGAAAAAGAGAAGGGAACACCCCGTCGGTCACGGCGTCAAAAAATCCCCAAGGGTCGGAAAATTCTTTTTGGTCATTGAAAAATACGGCAAAGCATTGGGTCAGACGGTGCCCCTTAATATTTTCGCCGTTGATATGGGTTTTTCCGGAATCAAAAGAGCAATTTCGTCGGTACAATTCCGTTGCCGTATCGCAATGCAGATCAAAGACGTTCATGGGAAGGCTCCAAATAGGAAATGTAATGGTCGATGGATTGGGGTACGCCGTCGCCGTCAAAGGCAAGGGCTACCACGTCGTAACGAATTTGTACGTCGTCGGTGTCGATTCCCGTTGCTTTCAGTTGACGCAAGTAATCCCGTGAGACCAACGCCAAGGAAAGACGCTTTTTTCGGTCGATGGCTTTCAGCGCCGTGTAAACGGAATTCCGCCGTCGCGCCTTCACTTCCAAAAAGACCAAGGTTTCTCCGTCTTTTGCGATAATATCAATCTCTCGCCGCTTCTTGCCCCGATAATTTCGGTCTAAAATACGGTATCCTTGCCCCTTCAGCCAACGGCAAACGAAATCTTCGTAATACAATCCCCGCTCAAAGGGCGGAAGGTCGTTTAAGGGAAGGGATTTATTCCGTATTTTCCGGAAGGTCCTGCGGCGGTTGAGGTTCTGCAATATGGATCGTAAGGACATAATTCAAATCTCCGTACCAATCTTGTTCCGGGGAAAGATTCCAATGGGCGGTGAGGGTGCAGGTATAATCTCCCGACTCTTGGGGAAATGCCAATTCCGATGCTTTGACTTTGTCTTGGGTGAGAATCTTTTCTTCCCCTTGTTTCAGAGTCAAAGACCAAGCATGGGGGAGATTTTCTCCCAAAATTTCGGGAATCTCAGACGCCTGTTCCACCGTAAGGTGCAATTCGTTGGAGGCCGAAGAATTCTGACGGCTCCATTCTTGCGTGGTGCCCGAGGCGGTAAACAGGAGCAATCGTTCGGAGTTCGGTGTCAGGGAAAGGGATTCCGTCCAAAGGGCGCCTTTCAACGAAAGGGGAGGTGTCGAATACCGTTGTGCCGGAAGGTCTTGAAAGGCTTCGTGGCTCAAAAGGGCTTCAAATCCCCCAAAAGAAAGACGGTAAAATTTCCCTTCCGTCAGGTCTTCTACCACGGCGTATCGGTCTATCATACGAATTACGGAAAGAGAATATGCGCCTACCCGGATTCCCCCGTCGGTGCGGGTCTGAAGGGTGATCGTATGAGTGTCTTTCGGCAGTTCGGGTTTTGCGTCTAAGAGAGTGGCTTGCTTCATGACTTTGGAAAACAGGTCGGCAAGGTTTTTGTCTCCTGCTTCCGCTAAATTGACGGTCATGGGGTCCTCGGGGGAAATCACCCCTTGGTCTGCACGGGTAAGATACCCACCCACCGAAAGTGTTGCCAATGCTACGGCAATGACGGCAACGACCGAAAGCACGATAATATAATTGCGCAGAAGTTTCATATCCGCTCCTTAATAAACGAAGTCGAATTCAAATCCGTAAATGTCTACTGTGTCGTTTTCCTTAACGCCGGCTTTCACCAATTCCTTGATGACTCCCGTATTGTGGAGAATCCGTTGGAAATACTGCAACTGCTCGTATTCTCCAAAGTTGATGCCCCGCATGATTCGAAGCAACCATTCCCCTTCCACCGACCAATAATTTCCGTCCAAGCGGGAAATATGCACCGAACGGTCTTTGGGGTCGAAGGTTTCGGAAGACTCGGTATATTCGGTCTCGTAGACTTTAACGGGGGGCAATTCTTTGACGGCGTTCCAAATCGCCATGACCAATTCCCGCGTTCCTATGTGTGCGGCGGCGGAAATGGCGTAGAAAGGATAGCCTTTTTCTTCTACGTATTGCTTCAATTCATCGATTTGCTCTTCAATGGATGCGTCAATTTTGTTGGCAACTACGATTTGAGGGCGTTTTGCCAATTCGGGAGAAAACTGCTCCAATTCTTTGTTGATGATCTCAAAATCTTCAATGGGGTCTCTGCCTTCTTCTCCGGAAACGTCCACCAAATGCACCAACAGACGGCACCGTTCGATATGACGCAAAAAGTCGTGACCCAATCCGGCACCGTCGGCGGCACCTTCAATAACGCCGGGAATATCCGCCATAACGAAGGACTGCTCTTCCCCTACGGGTACCACGCCCAAATTGGGAATCAGGGTGGTGAAGTGGTAATTGGCAATTTTGGGACGCGCCGCGGAAACCACCGACAACAGGGTGGATTTTCCTACGTTAGGAAATCCGATGAGTCCCACGTCGGCAATCAATTTCAATTCCAAAATCACTTCTTTTTCTTCACCCGGGATTCCGGGACGAGCAAAGCGGGGACATTGCCGGGTTGGCGTGGCAAAATGACGGTTCCCCCAGCCACCGCGCCCCCCTTTGCAGAGAACGAAGGGTTCGTCGTCGCTCAAATCTTTGATGACCTGACCGGTGGCGGCGTCTTTAATTAAGGTTCCCACGGGGACCTTAATGACCAAGTCGTCGGCGGATTTTCCGTACATTTTTTCACCCTTGCCGTCTTCTCCGTTGCGGGCCGACATGTGGTGGGTGTAGCGCAGATGCTCCAAGGTGTTCAGGTTTTTGTCCACCTGAAAGACCACGTCGCCGCC
>JAZSJP010000173.1:0-17872 GCA_045534395.1 Eubacteriales bacterium
TGCCACACAATGGCGTTGCAGACCGGTTCTCCGGTATTTTTATCCCACAAAATGGTGGTTTCCCGCTGATTGGTAATTCCGATGGCGGCAATTTGAGAAGGCGCCGCTTGAGCGTTTTGCAACGCCTGTTGCGCCGTTTCCAACTGCGTGCGCCAAATCTCCTTTGGGTCGTGCTCCACCCAACCGGGAGTAGGATAAATTTGAGGAAATTCCATTTGTGCAATGCCCTTCATGGAGCCGTCACAGTCAAAAACGATACTGCGAGAAGACGTCGTTCCCTGGTCCAGGGCAAGGACGTAGCGTTTTTCGTTCATAATCCACCTCTTGGTTTTTATTTTATGATACCATATTTTTTCCCCGATTGCAAGTGTTTTGTAAAAAAAACTCTGACAATTTCCCAAAATTTTACGGGAATACTTGACAACGGGACAGAAATGGTATATAATACTCTTTGAATTAATATCTTTACAGGAGATTGAGACATGACTGAAAAGGGCGGAATTTCCGTACAGACCGAGCACATTTTTCCCATCATTAAACGCTGGCTGTACTCAGATAAAGAAATTTTTCTGCGGGAAATCGTTTCCAACGCCGCCGACGCGGAAACGAAGTTAAAACATTTGGTCGCCATCGGTCAGGCAACGGGGATCGACGGAGATTACCGCATTGACGTAACGGTGGACAAAAATGCCAAAACCATCACGGTGGAAGACAACGGCATTGGTATGACCGAAGATGAAGTAAAGCAATATATCAATCAAATCGCCTTGTCCGGCGCTTTGGATTTTATACAAAAATACGAAAACGCCTCTTCCGACGGTATTATCGGACATTTCGGATTGGGATTCTATTCTTCCTTTATGGTCGCCGATCAAGTGGAATTAGACACCAAATCTCACACCGGAGCACCCGCCGTCCATTGGGTCTGCAATCAGGACGGAGAATTTGAGATGTCCGACAGCGAAAAAGAGACCCGCGGCACCAAGCTCACACTGCACGTAACCGACGAAGAACAGGAATTTTTGGACGGAGACAAGCTGAAGGGAATCCTTACCAAATACTGCGGATTTTTGCCCTTTCCCATTTACTTTACCGATGCCTGTGCAGAGAAAAAGGAAGAAGAAAAGCCGGTCAACGACGTTGAGCCTCTTTGGCAAAAGATGCCCAACGAATGCACCGACGAGGATTACGACGCCTTTTATCACAAGGTCTTTTGGGATAACCAAGACCCCTTGTTCCATATTCACATCAACGCGGATTATCCCCTGAATTTCAAGGGAATCCTGTATTTCCCCCGTCTGGGCAACGAGTATCGGAGCCTGGAAGGTGAAGTAAAACTGTTCTACAATCGGGTATTTGTTTCCGACAATATTAAGGAAGTGCTTCCCGATTATCTGTTGATGCTGAAGGGCGTTTTGGACTGCCCCGAACTGCCTTTGAACGTTTCCCGTTCTTATTTGCAGGACAGCGACTACGTGAAAAAAGTTTCCGCTCACATTGTAAAAAAGGTATGCGACAAATTAGCGGGACTGCACAACACCGATTTGGAAAAATATCAGTCTTTCTGGGACGATATTAAAATTTTCGTAGAATACGGTTGTATCAAGGATAAGAAATTTTACGACCGAATGAAGGATATCGTTCTGTTCAAGACCACCGAAGGAAACTTCGTCACACTGAACGAATATAAGAAAACCGAAGGAGCGGTTGACGGAAAGATTTATTACGCCACCGACCTAACCCAGCAATCGGTCTACGTAAAACTGTACAAAGATCAGGGAATTCCCGTTTTGGTGTTGGATCAGTTGATTGACGGTCAGTTTATCAACGTCATTGAATTGAACGAGCAAAACACCGTATTTCAACGCATCGACGCCGTGACCGACGAATTGACAAAGGACGGATCCGAAAAAGAGGATACCTCCTCCCTGTCGGAATTGTTTGCCAAGGCTTCGGGAAAAGCAGATCTGAAAGTAAAAGAAACGGCGCTGAAAGACACCGCAGTACCTGCCATTATCAACATTACGGAACAATCTCGGCGCATGAACGAAATGGCGCAGATTTACGGCATGAAGGATTTCCACCTACCCTTGGAAGAAATTTTGGTGTTAAATTCGGAAAATGCCATCGTTCAGAACATTAAAAACGACCCGGAATCCGAAAAATCAAAAGCAATTGCGAAGCAGTTGTATCTTTTGGCAGTCTTGAATCAGCGGCAATTTACCGCAGAAGAACTGCAAACCTTTTTGGAAGGCAGTTACGACATTTTAGAAAAAATCTAACAAGTAAATTTTCATATAAAGGATGAATACTATGAAACGAATCGGAATTCTTACCAGCGGCGGAGACAGCCAAGGCATGAACAACGCTATTCGCGCCGTTACCAGAACCGCAATGGCAAACAACATGACCGTTATGGGCATTCGTAACGGATACCAAGGCTTGATTGACGGAGACATTGAAGAGTTGCATCTTCGTTCCGTTTCCAATATTTTAGACCGCGGCGGCACCTTTTTGCAGACGGCAAGATGCTTGGAATTTAAAGAAGAAGCGGGCGTGTTGAAAGCCGTTCAGACCTGTAAAGATTTCGGCATCGAAGGCCTTGTGGTCATCGGCGGAGACGGATCCTTCCGAGGTGCACGGGACATGTCCTTGCACGGAATTCCCACCGTAGCCATGCCGGGAACCATTGACAACGATATTGCCTGCAGTGAATACACCATCGGTTTTGATACGGCGGTCAACGTTGCTATGGAAGCGGCAGACAAACTGAGAGATACCTCTACTTCCCATCACCGTTGCTCTGTTATCGAGGTTATGGGACGCAATGCCGGTTGGGTTGCCGTAGACGTTGGAATTTCCGCCGGTGCAACCTATACCTTAGTTCCCGAAGTCCCCTTCACTTTGGAAGAAGTCATTACGAAAATTCAACGAGGCAAAGAGGCCGGCAAAAAGAACTTTATGATCGTCGCTTCCGAAGGGGTCTTTATGGATTCCAAGAAAAACGTTAATCACGAATATCTGACAAACCTGGGACTGACCAGTGCCACAAAGTTTGCCACGGTATTGGAGGAACTGACGGGTGTAGAAAGCCGTGCCACCATTTTGGGACACATTCAGAGAGGCGGTTCTCCCTCCGCAAGAGACCGCTACATTGCCACGGAAATGGGTTGCCGTTGCGCAGAACTCCTGAGAGAAGGAAAATCCAACCGTGTAGTCGTTATTAAAGAGAACAAGATCATTGACCTTGACATCGTGAAAGCCTTGGAAATGACGAAGGAATTTGACTTAGAACGCTACCACCTGGCGAACCGCATCGGAATCTGATTTGAGAAATACAGACTGTCGCAAGAATACTGCGGCAGTCTTTTTTTACTTTAAGAAATTCTTAAGAATCCGTCTATTGAATTTTAATAAATTTTGTTGTATAATGTCGTTAGAGGATTTTTAGACGGAGGGTAGCATGGAATTTTTAAGAAGACTGTTAGAATTTTTGGATGCAGACATGACAACGCCCGTGGGGTACGGCTGGTTTCACCTATTGTTTTTCACCTTGTCTATTGCGGCGGGAATTTTGCTCTGTATCAAGTTTAAAAATCCTACGGAAAAACAGGTGCGCACCATCTTACTCATTGTTTCCGTAACGGCAATTGTCCTTGAAATCTACAAACAGATCAACTACACCTTTTCCCCCACGGAGACGGGGATTACAGCAGATTATCAATGGTACGCCTTTCCCTGGCAATTTTGCTCCATGCCCATGTACGTAGGACTGTTGGCAGGTTTGACAAAGGGGAAATTCCACGACGCGACGTGCGCCTTTTTGGCGACGTTCTCCACCTTTGCGGGACTGTGCGTTATGCTTTATCCCGCCCAAGTATTTATCAGCACCATCGGAATCAATCTGCAGACTATGATCTGCCACGGCTCCATGCTTACGGTGGGAATCTTCCTTTTGGGAACTCAATACGTTCCCCTGAAACATCAAACCGTGTTAAAAGCGGTTCCCGTCTTTTCTGTGGCTGTGGTAATTGCCATGGTCGGAAACGAGCTTGCCCATCGAACGAATTTCACCGGGGGCGAAACTTTCAATATGTTCTTCATTAGCCCTCACGAAGACCCGTCGCTGCCGGTCTACTCCATCGTACAACAATACGTTCCCTATCCTTGGTGCCTGATTATTTATATAGCGGCATTTACTTTGGCAGCGTACCTGATCCTGTTGATTGCCATGGGAATATCACACATCAAAAAAACCGCAAAATAAACTTAAAGAAAAGCAAACCGCCTATACCGAAAACTTCCAAAGGCGGCTTGGCAAATACGCTTCACTAAGTTCATAAAATGTAAAATCCGGCTCCCCAATGATATGCACCCCGAAAGTTGGACGCTTTCGGGGTGCATTTCATGTTATAACATTAAAGTTCGAAGGTGTATTTTTTTCCGCAGGCATTGCAGTAGGTGATAATTTTTCCGTCCTCCGAAAGTTCCTGCTGTTCTTCGGGAAGCATGGCGGACACAAACCGCATGAGAGAAGCGCGGGAGCAGGTACAACCGAAGCGCAGAGGGGTCGATTCCAGAAATTCAAAACCTTGGGGAATCATTTCTTGGGGGAAAGATTCTTGCGCCGCAGTGCAAAGTCCGGGCAAATCGCAAGAAACTCCGGGCAACTGTTCGGCGACGATGCAATAAAATCCTCCGTCGTTTTCAAAGACGGAACAAGAAGCGTTGATCTGCAACGATTGAGAAAAGTAGGCGGAAACAAGGTCTTCTAAATCAATTCCGCAAACCATTCCGGTATAATTCCCGCGCAAATGTAACTGCAACGTGACCTCTAAAATTGCCTCTGTACCAAGGAAATCTTCTTCTTTTCGTCCACGAACGATCCCCTCTTTTTCAGCCGTTGCCGAAAAGATTCCTTTTCTCGGGAGAGAGAGGCGTGCAGTAACCGAAGCGCGCTCGTCTTTTTGCAGTGCCGCGATGCAACAGGCAAAGACTTCCAATTTTCCCAAAAGGGAACGGTCTTCCCCATTCAAGCCGTTCAATTCGGCGGATTTATCCACGGCATCTTTCAAGGCAATACAGAAGATGCGAGCGTTTTGCGCCATATATTTTGCTACTTGTTCCTTCATAAAGGTCTCCTTACCACGATAATTTTGCGCCCTGCGTAGGGAATGGTTTTCACCGGACGGAATCCTACGGTGCACAGGTGCGCTCTTAATTCCTTAGCATCGTACCAGCGTTCCCAGATCTCCTCTTCTCCTCGAGAATACCCCATTCCGTCCCGACGGAACACCGTGAGCTTTTGGCAAGCGTAGGTACCGTCAAAGGATTTTTGAAGAATCAGAGTGGCGTCCGGTTGTTCCTCGATCTGAGGCGCGGTATCGGAAAAACAGGTTTTATCCTTGAGATCAAAGATAAAATATCCTCCCGGCTCGGTGAAGTTGTAGATCCGACGAAAAAAGCTCTTTACGTCCCGTTTATTCAGAAGGTGATTGACGGTATCCATGGTGGAAAAAACCGCGTGATACGCGCCGTACAGGTCGATCTCCGGCAAAGACTGACACATGAGATGGGGTGATACGCCGGCATCGTTCAGCTTTTCGAAGGCAGTCTCCAACATTTCGGGAGAGGCGTCCACGCCACTGCAATCAAAGCCACGACGGGACAGCTCCAACATTAAGGTGCCCGTTCCGCACCCGCAATCCAAAGCAAGGGGGGATTTGGGCAATTGTAGCAGGGGCAGAACCTTAGACAGGTAATCTGCGTAATCAAAGCCGGAATTAAAGCGGTCGTAGTCCCGAGCAATCACGTCATAATCCATAAAAACCTCGTAAAAGAACAAAATGTTGCAATTTTTTCAAATTTTTCCCTTTTCATTGGGAGAAAGATATGCTATAATAGAAGTATACACACACGTACAGGAGTTTTATATGAAACGATCCTTAAAGCTCCGTCTGGGAGCGATACTCTTTGCGGTCTTGCTTTTGGCAGGAAATTTGTTTTTCCATGCGGAAGAGACTGTAACGGAAGAAGAACCGAAAATCGGTGCCGATCACGCCGTCATTTTTAATTCCGACGACGGGGGAGAAATTTTATACGGAAAACGGGAGACCGATGCGGTCTACTGCGGTTTCCTGCCCCGGGTCATGACCTGTCTTTTGATTGCGGAATCGGGAAAATTGGACGAAACAGTCACCGTAACCAAAGGGATGTTGGTGGACACGCCTCAAATTTCCACGGCGCAATTAAAAGCGGGAGACCGGCTTACCTATCGTGATTTAATCTATTGCATTTGCGTCGTCAATTCCCAAGAAGCGGCAGTTGCGGCGGCGACGTCGCTGGAAGGCAGCCTGAAAGCCTTCGTTGAAAAAATGAATGAAAGAGCCGCATCTTTGGGGGCAAAAAACACCCTATTTACCAACGTAACGGGGAATTTCGTGTCCAACACGAAACAAATTACCACGTTGGCGGATTGTGCAAAGATCATCAGCGCGGCATTACAACAGGAGATTATCGCGGAAGCGGCAACGCTACGGACGGCAAAAATTACCGTCAACGGAAAAACGAAAACGTTATATACCCGAAACATGTTGATCGAACCTACGGGTACCGGCTACGACGCGGCGGCAAAGGGATTGTTTATCTACTCCCAAAACGCCAGCAACGCCGCCATTGCCACCTGTCGGAAAGATTGCAAGCGCAATATTATTTGCATCGCCATCACCAGCAAGGGGCTGGACGCGGTTTATAAAGACGCGGCGGTGCTTTTAAAATATTCTCAGAACCGATACGTTTCCCGAAACCTTCTGGCAAAGGGAAGTGCTTTGGAAGAAGTGAAAGTCACCAACGGAAAAGACGTAGATTACGTAGTTCTGACTGCCGCCACGGATCTGACGGCGCTGATCCCCAAAATTTACGGAGAAGAGAAGGCAAGCTTGTCCTTTGATATTCCGGATCGCGTGGAAGCACCGGTAGAAAAAGGGACGGTTTTAGGGACGGTAACGGTATCCTGCGGCGGAAAAGAGTACGGAACCGTAGAACTGAAAGCACAATCCGACGTGGAGTTGGACTATTTTGAACTGTATTCCTCGCGGGTGATGAAGTTTTTCTCCAATCCTTGGCTTTGGTGTATCTTAGGCGGATTCCTGTTTTTGGTGGTAGGATATATTTTCTTGACCTACCGAATCAATCACCCCAAGAAAAAGAAAACCTCTTCCCGAGAGACCGGCGGACGAATCCGCATGACCGGTTCGGGAGACGACGAAGATTAACAAAAGGAAACTCCGCACCGCAGGTGCGGAGTTTTTGCATCATTCTTTGGTGGGAGCATCGGGGAATCCATCTTGCTCCAACTGAAGCAAAACGCGACCGATACAGGAATTCAGAGAGCGGTTGTTTGTTACCCTTGCGTCGGCAATAGACTCATACAGAGGAATACGACGGCGGGCAATGGGATAAATTTGATTGGGATCATCATGAAACGCGGGGCGCTTATAGGTTTTCAAGGTCGTCAAAATGGATTTTGGGTGACGAACGACGTACAACACTTTTTCATTGCGAAGAAAGTCAACGTTTTCTTTACGTTCCACAATTCCGCCGCCTGTGGCAACAACACAACGATCCAAATGCTCGTTAACCCATTGCAACGCGGCGGACTCTTTGTCCCGAAAGGCTTTTTCATCTTGAGCAAAGAGTTGGGCAATGGTTGCCCCTTCCCGCTCCATAATCAAACGATCCAAATCAACGAAACGCAGGTTCAACCGACGAGCAACGATACGACCCACCGTAGTTTTTCCTGCTCCGGGCAATCCTACCAAATACAAATTCGCCATGGCTTCCCCTTTCCGCTATTCCTATTACATATAGTATACAACAAAAAAGAGCAAATGTCAAGAGAACTCCATACAAAAAGCTCCCCACGGCGCGTGGGGAGCTTTCTATGAACGGTAATTATTATTCTTCGTCTTTCTTTTCTTCTGCGGGAGATTCTTCCGTGGGTTCTTCTGCTGGAGCCGCAACGGGAGCAGCCTCAACAGTTTCTTCGGCAACGGGAGCGGCAACTGCCTTCTTCTTTTTACCGAGAACCAAAACCAAAACGATGGCAACAACCACAACGACTGCGGCGGCAATTACAACGATAATCCAGGGGAATCCGGCATCGTCACCCTTGTTATTGTCCACGGGGTTATTTCCGCCCTGACTGACGCCGGCATCGGTATTGGTGGTATCGGAATCCTTATCCGAGGTTTTGTCCGAGGTTTTTCCATCACCCTTGGCAGTCATAAATCCAACGGGGTCACTGTGTGCGGATTCTTTTCCTTCTGCAGTAATGGAAGTAACGGTCAATTCATACAAAGTACCGAATTCCAAGCCGGTAATTTTATATTTCGTATCGGTAATGGGGGCATCGTTGACCTTAACAGCTTCTTCGTCACCGTTGGAATCCTTCACGTAAATGTTGTAAGAAACGGCGTTGAGAGCGGCATCCCAAGAAACATCGGTATCGGTGGAATTTTTTCTGGCGGGGACTGCCATCACGTTGGAAGGAGGAGTTCCGTTGGGGTTACCGATGGGAAGAACGCATTCGGTGTAAGTGACCTTGGGTTGATCCACAAGAGTGGTTCCGCGACCATCTCTCTTCCCGTCGGGAGTGGTAATGCACAAACGCAACAGGTCGCCTTCTTCCACCTTAACGTTGGTAAGAGCGATTCTAAAGGGATCTTCTTTGGTGTGGGTATCGCCCGTGGTAAGAGCCTTATCCAAATCTTTGTCAGCGGGGAAAATCATAGTATCGTTCAACCAGATAGTTGCATGAATACCGCCGGCATTGCCACAAAACAGAGAGGTGTCATAAGAGACTTTACCGGAAGCGGGAACGATGAAAGTTACCACGGGACCGGAAGTAGTACCCGGATGGAGATAAGTACCTTTAGTTGCGATGCTGAGGTATTTAAGACCGGTTTCCCCCTGAAATCCTACTTCACCGAAAGGAACGTACGTGGAGGAAAACGAAGGAACGTAACCGGCAATGGAAGTTTTAACGTAAGCCACCATGTTTTGGAACTCTTCGGTTTCCAAGTTATAATACTCGTAAGTCCAGAGATCTCCGCCGAACATAAAGCCTTCGCCGGAATTGTAGGTACCGGTCTCATCGTCGATCTCAAGATCATCGGTCTTGCCGTAATCGTCCAGCATAGCGGTTTTATAATCGTAAACCTGCTCGACGTATTCCAATTCCGCAGCAGAGCTGTTCAAGGACAGTCCGGCAAAACAAGAAAGCATCATGACCAGCGCCATGAGAAGGGTAAGCGTTTTTTTCATAAGAATTCTCCTTTAAGAGTTTTATTATAATATATTATACTATAATTCCTCGGCGTTGTCAAGTCTTTTCTGAAAAAACCGACAGAAAAAGTCTCTTCATTCCTAAGAAGAAAGTCTTTTTCCGCAACTTGCAACCACTGAAAAGCTCGCAAACGCACATGTCACGTATATTGTAACATATTTTTTCACAAAACGTAATTACAGTTTTGAGTAAAAAAGTTTGTATTTTCGGTCATCTTATTCCATATAAAAAAATTATTGCCGAAAAATCACTGATTTCCCGGCAATAAATAAATAAATCATTCGGAAACGTGTTGTTTTGCGTATTTTTCCACGATTGCTTGCATTGCATCAAACTGAGATTCCATCTCTTCAACCAACCGCATTTGGGTGTGAGCCCGGTCGAGGTTGTGCTCGGGATAGTCCACGTGGAAATACTTGTCGCCGTCGATATAATCCAACAGGAACCGACTACCGCATTCCAACGTCATAATGATACAACCCCAAACCATACTGTCCAATTCCGCTTGGGTAAAGAAGCCGTCGGCACCGCCGATAAACCCTTTGGCAAAGGCTTCGAATTTATCCATGCAGAAATGAACTTTGGAAAGGTCTTTTTCATCTTCGGCTGCAGAGTTGGAACAGAAGCGAATGGCGTCCCCGAAATCGTAAGCGGCAAGTCCCGGCATGATGGTATCCAAGTCGATGACGCAAAGGGGTTTTTTGGAGGTTCCGTCAATAAGAATATTGTTAAATTTGGTATCGTTATGGGTCACGCGAAGGGGCAATTCCCCCCGGTCGAACTGTTCCACTAAACGGCAGGCGTCTTTAGAACGGGACAGGAAAAATTCCACTTCCTCGGCAACGTTTTCCAGACGGCCGGAAGCATTGCGGCGAATTCCCTCTTCCAGATTTGCATAACGTTGACGGGTATTATGGAAATTGACGATGGTCTCGTTCAACTCGGTACCGTCGAAATCGGAAAGTTGCTTTTGAAAATTACCGAAAGCAAAACCGGCGTCGGTTAAAATCTGCAGGTCGGAAGCAATGTTATAAGAAACGGCGTCTCCGATAAAATCATAAACTCTCCAACATTTTCCGTCGGCGTCGGTCCAATATCCCTTTCCGTTTTCTCCGGGATAATAGTGAAGCACCTCACGAAGAGGATCTCCGCCCCGGGCAACGACCTTCTTGCGCAGATGTTCCGTAACCGAAAGGATATTTTCCATGACGGCTGCAGCGTCGGGGAACACGTAAGTATTGATGCGCTGAATGGCGTAATTTTTCCCGGAAACGGTCACCTGATAGGTTTGGTTGATGTGTCCGGTTTTAATGTAGTGTACCGCCTGTACCGAACCTCGAATTCCAAAATGAGAAAGAACCTTTGAAAGATATCGTTCCATGATATTTCCTTTCTTATTCCTCTTTGTTTTTTATATCCAACTCTCCTCCGTCGGAACGGGAAGAACCGAAAGCAATAACGTTTTTGCCGAACCGTCCCCGAAGACGATCCATGGCAAGCTCTACTTTTTCCTGTTTTTCACTCTGTTGCTCCTGCTCGGAAGGCAACAGAGAATACTGCAAGGGATACCCGTCCGCATCACATAAATCGGAGACGGTAACGGTCAGCGCCCGAATGGGAGAAGATCCGATCTTCCAATGGGCTTGCAACAACTCCATGGCAACGGAAGCAATTTCCTTGGCAAGATAGGTGGGACGATCCAATTTTTTTTGCCGTTGCACCGTCGTCAGCATGGGATCCTTCACCGATAACTGAACGGTGCGTCCTTTTTTCCCTTCCTTGCGAAGGCGACCGGCAACGGAATCTGACAGTTCCAAAAGTTTGGAATAAATATCGTTTCGATCGGTCAGATCTTGGGGATACGTAACGCCGTTTCCCACGGATTTGACCGGTTCACGTTGACTGCGCACGGGAGCATCGTCCAACCCGCGGGCGTAGAGAGACAAGGTCTGCCCTGCTTTTCCGAAGCGACGGGTCAAAAATTCCGGGTCGGCGGCGGCAAGATTTCCGATGGTTCGGATTCCGAGGCTTTCCAATTCCGCTTTCATTTTCCGACCCACACCGAAAAGGTCTCCCACGGGAAGATTCCATACGATGCGAGGAACGTCTTCGGGGAAAATGACGGTGGTGGCGTCGGGTTTTTTATAGTCACTGCCCAATTTTGCAAAAATCTTATTATACGAAACGCCCACGGAAATCGTTACGCCGATTTTCTGCTTGACCTCTCGGCGCAGACGGTCGGCAATGGTCTTTCCGTCTCCGAACAGTCGTTGACTTCCGGTGACGTCCAACCAAGATTCATCAATGCTGAAGGGTTCCACAAGGTCGGTATAATTTCGATAGATCTCGTTAATCCGTCGGCTGACTTCTTCATACTTTTCGTGATGAGGCGGAATCAAAAGCAGATTCGGACATTTGCGCTGTGCTTGCCAAATGGCTTCCGCCGTCTGCACCCCGAAGGCCTTGGCTTTTTCGTTTTTTGCCAAAATAATTCCGTGGCGACGGGTAGGATCTCCCGCAACTGCCATGGGAACGGTGCGATATTCGGGGTGGTCAATGGACTCCACCGAAGCAAAAAAATTGTTGCAATCGCAATGAAGGATCACGCGGCTCACGGTCAATCCTCGAATTCCGCCGAAGAAAAGCGTCCCGAAAGAGCTTTTTCCAGATCGGTCTGAAGAGCAATCTCATAATCCGAAACCGCAGAAATCTTCCAACCGTCGTCATAGACAACGGACAGTGTATTTCCCCGTGCGTAAAAAGGATCGTTATATCCCTGACGCATCACAGAAAGAACGACCGTAACCGTAAAAACACCGTTTTCCTTGCGCACTTTTAATTTGGAGTGGTCTTTCAAATAAGTATTTGATCCCTTGCGAAGAGACTCGACCCGCTGAATCCAAGCCTTCTGCAACGTTTCCGAATACTCCGCAAAAGAACCGTCAGCGTCGGTACGGTACACACGGGCAAAGGCGTCTTCATAGTGCTCTTTCTCCACGTCCTTCAAAAAATCGGAAACCGCAAGGCGAAGCCGAAAACATTCCCAAGAAAAAGACGTATTGTCCCGAGGAATGAAAAAGATCACTGCAGTCACAAGCAACGTTACCGCCAATAGAATGCCTGCGAGAAAAATCACGGGTTTCAGAGATTGTTTCATAGACGCTCCTAACGAGACGCGAGGCTCATTCGTTTTTGTATTTCTACTATTATAGCATTTTTTCTATGATAAAGCAAGGGGGCAAAACTATTTTTCGAAAAAAAGAACGAATCTGCGATTATGACATTTCTGAAACAACCGTTGACTTTTCGGGAAAAGTATGCTATAATTATTTCAATTTCAAAGAAAAGCGAAGTGAAATATTCCGTGGGCGACCACCCTCGAAGTAGTCGGCAAGACTCGGAAATTGAATATACGGATATCGCATAGGACGGTTTGAAGGAAGCGTCTTATGTGTTTTTTTGCTTTTTTTAAAAAATTTAGTTGAAAGATTGGAGTTTTACAAGAAATGTCCGACCCGTACCCTCAGTTGATCATTGCATTTTTACTGTTGCTGCTTAACGCCCTGTTAGCCATGGGCGGAGAGGGATTTAAAACCCTGAACAAAGCGATTCTGAACCGAAAGGCAGAAGAAGGAGACGTTACGGCACAAAAGATCGCCGCAGCTTTGGAACACCCCGGGTATTTGTTCCGAGCGGCGTTGCGCACCGGAAGAACCCTGTGCAAATTGGGCGCTATGGCGTTAATCATTTTCGCCTTCAACGAACCTTTGACCGCCGCTTTTGGAGATACCTTTTGGGCAGCTCCCTTAGCATCGACGATTTTGATTCTCTCCACGGGCGCGATCTTCGTGTTGTTCGGAGAACTGTTCCCCATTCGGGTGACGGAACAATGCGCGGATCATATCATTTATCCCATTTGGTACTTATTGCGCTTTTTTGCGTTCCTTTATTATCCTCTCGCCTTCCCCGTAAATCTTATAAGCACCCTTCTGATGAAGACCTTCGGTCTGAAGCAAGACGCCGACGAGGCGCTGTCCAAGGAAGAAATTCAGACCTTGGTGGAAGAAAGCGGCGACAGCGGACTTTTGGAAGAGCATGAACGGGATATGTTGGAGGGGATTTTTGATTTTAACGAGAAAACCGCGGATCAAGTCATGACCCCCCGCACGGAAGTATTCCTCATTGACGCAGAAGCTCCCCTGTCGGAATACTTGGAAGAAATGCTGAATGAAAAATATTCCCGCATTCCCGTATATCGGGAGAAGATCGACAATATTATCGGAATCTTATATCTGAAAGATTTTCTCTGCGAGGCATATCGCGTCGGATTTGAAAACGTGGATATTTCCAACTGTATGCACGACCCCTACTTCGTACCCGAACGCAAACGGCTGGACGATCTTTACCGGGAATTACAGGAATCTAAAAACCACATGGCGATCTTGATCGACGAATACGGCGGATTTTCCGGCGTCGTTACCATCGAAGACCTGATTGAAGAAGTCATGGGGGATATTGACGACGAATACGACGAAGAGGAAGAAGAGATCCGATCGGAAGAAGACGGCTCTTTCGTGGCGGAAGGATCGGCAACCATTGCGGAGATCAACGAAGAATTGGGGTTGAATCTGGACGAAGATAGTGAGGATTACGACACCGTCGGCGGATTGATCATCAAACTGTTGGGATACATTCCAGAAGAAGACGAAGATCTGTATTTGGAATACGAAGGTTGTTCCTTTAAGGTGGAAAAAATTGCCGACCGCCGCATTGAAACGGTTCGCATCATGAAACTGAAAACTTCCGATGAAACCGAAGAAGCAGAAGTTTAAAAACAAGAAAAAATCCGCTCAATGAGCGGATTTTTTTATACGAAAGAGACGCTCTCGCTCGAGCGTCTCTTTCACCTTTTATTCTTTTATAAATTCCAGCGCACCGTCTTTGACGGAAACGGTGACGGAATCTCCCTTGGAAAATTCTGCCGAAAGCATTTTTTCCGCAAGAGCGTCTTCCACCATGGTCTGAATGGCGCGGCGCAAAGGACGGGCACCGTAGGCAGTATCAAATCCTTTGTCTGCTAAGAGATCCAGAGCGTCGTCGGTAATCGTCAGAGAGATTCCCATTTCGGAAAGGCGCTTGGAGACCTGTTTTGTCAAGCGCAGAGCAATCTGACGGATATCTTCCTTGCGCAGTTGAGAGAAGACGATAATATCGTCGATGCGGTTCAAAAATTCCGGACGGAAGGTGTGTTTCAACTCACCCATAACGCTTTCCCGAATATCTTCTTGGGTACGAGTAAATTCTCCTTCGGTGGGAGCAAAGCCCAGCTGCTTTTTCTTTTCGGCGATATTCTTTGCACCCACGTTGCTGGTCATAATAATAACGGTATTTTTGAAGTCCACCGTTCTCCCCTGTCCGTCGGTCAACTGACCGTCGTCAAGGACTTGAAGCATGACGTTAAAAACGTCGGGGTGAGCTTTTTCGATTTCGTCAAACAACACCACGGCATAGGGCTTGCGGCGAACCTTTTCCGTCAGCTGACCGCCCTCGTCATAGCCCACGTATCCCGGAGGAGATCCGATAAGACGGGAAACGGTGTGTTTTTCCATATACTCGGACATATCAATGCGGATCATTGCCGTTTCGTCTCCGAACATGACTTCGGCCAATGCCTTGGAAAGCTCGGTTTTCCCCACGCCGGTGGGTCCTAAGAACAAGAACGAACCGATGGGACGCTTGGGGTCTTTGAGTCCGACTCTGCCCCGACGAATGGCACGGGACACGGCGGCGACAGCTTCTTCTTGACCGACCACCCGCTGATGCAGAATGGATTCCATATTCAAGAGGCGCTGTCCTTCTTCGGAAATCAATTTACGGACGGGAATTCCGGTGGATTGCGAGATCACTTCCTGAATTTCTTCCGCAGAGACGGTCAATTCCCTGCCGGCGGCTTCCTCGCTCCATTTTCGGCGCAATTCTTCCAATTCCGCCTTCTTTGCTTTTTCTTCGTCACGGATTCGAGCGGCCTCTTCAAAATTCTGATTTTTGACCGCGTCTTCCTTTTCGGCGCCAAGGCGCTCGATGGCTTCTTCCTTCTCCTTCAGATCCGGCGGAGAGGTCAGATTGGAGATGCGAAGCTTCGATGCCGCTTCGTCCATCAGGTCGATGGCTTTGTCGGGTAAAAAGCGATCCTGAATATACCGCTTACTCAATTTAACGGCGGTTTCGATGGCTTCGTCGGTAATGCGAACCTTGTGATGCGCCTCGTATTTATCCCGAAGCCCCTTCAAAATCTCAATGGCGTCTTCCACCGAAGGTTCCGCCACGATAATGGGTTGAAAACGCCGTTCCAGCGCCGCATCTTTTTCGATATTTTTGTGATATTCGTTGAGGGTGGTGGCGCCGATAACCTGCAGTTCGCCCCGGGCAAGGGACGGTTTGAGAATGTTGGCGGCGTCCATAGCACCTTCCGCGGAACCGGCACCCACGAGAACGTGCAATTCGTCGATAAAGAGAATGACGTTTCCGGCCTTTTTCACCTCGTCGATAACGTTTTTCAGACGCTCTTCAAAATCGCCTCGGTATTTGGAACCGGCAAGCATGGAAGCAATATCCAAAGTAACGACCCGTTTTTCTTTTAACATTTCGGGCACGGCACCGTCCACGATGCGTTGCGCCAAACCTTCGGCAATGGCGGTCTTCCCTACGCCCGGCTCCCCGATAAGACAGGGATTGTTTTTGGTGCGGCGGGAAAGAACCTGAATCACCCGAGCGATCTCATCGCTCCGTCCGATGACGGGATCCACCTTGCGTTCCCGGGCTTGCTCCGTCAAATCTAAACCATATTGGTCTAAACCCGGGGTTTTTCCACCGGATTTTTTCGTAGAATTACCTTTTTTTTGGGAGTTTGACGCAACGATGCCCAAAAGCTCCAAAATTTCAGCAGAAATCTCCCGGGAATCGGCACCTTCGGCTTCCAAAAGTTCCACGGCTTTGCAGTCGGTTTCTTTCAAAAGCGCCAACAAAAGATGCTCGGTTCCGATAATATTGTGTCCCAACTGACGGGCTTCCAGATACGACTGTTCTAAAATTTTTTTCATGCGGGGGGTCATATCCTGTCCCGAAACGTTGGACGGTGCTCCGGTCCCTACTGCCTCAGCGATGCGGCTGATCAAGCCTTCCACGGTGATACCCGCGTCGGAAAGTGCCTTTTGTGCCACGCTGTCGTCGGTCTGCACCAAGCCCACCAAGAGATGCTCGGTTCCGATATAGGAATGACCCAGCTCCCGTGCGGCTTGCAGAGCAAAATTTAATGCCATAGTGGCTTTTTGAGAAAAATTGTTAAACATATAAATTCACCTCGTACAATGCATTACCCTAACCGTCCGCGAATCAATTCCGCTCGACGGATATCCCGTTCGGAATCGGAAGAAGCCTCTCCCGTCAACATGAGATTATAGGGTTGACATTCCATAAACAAACGATCCAAATCCGACAAATTCAATTCCAACAGTCCCAATTCCGCCCCCAAGCGAACCTTGGAGTAAAGGGCGCGGAATTCCGCAGAAGTCAGCATGCGGCATTCCTTGAGAATTCCGTAGGAACGGAACAAATCGTCTTGGGTGCGAAGCTCGGAATAAAGATGTTCCCGCGCGACCTTTTCGGAGTCGCAAATCTGCGCTACGATGCGGTTGAGAAGTGCCACCGTTTCCTTTTCGTCCATACCCAAAGACACGGAATTGGACACCTGATAAAGACAAGCACCCGCTTGAGTTCCTTCTCCGTACAAGCCCCGGACGGTGATTCCCACCTGAGAGACGGAGTGAATGACCCGATCCATCAATCCTCTGCGGGTCAGGGCGGGTAAGTGAAGCATCACAGACACCCGAATTCCCGTACCCAAATTGGTGGGACAAGCCGTGAGATAACCGTATTTTTCGGAAAAAGCGTACTCTACTTTTTGGTCGGTGGCATCGTCTAAAGCGTTGATTTCTTCATACAGTTCTTCCAAACAAGAGCCGGGGGCAATAGCTTGAATCCGAAGATGATCTTCCTCGTTCACCATGACGCAAAGACGCTTATTCCTGCCTAAAAACAGGGCGGAGCGCTCACTTGTCTTGGCAAATTCGGGAGAGATCAGATGCTCTTCCATCATAGCGCCCGCCTGAACGGAAGTGACGTTTTTCATATCCAAGAAATCAAAAGACTGATGGGGATAGTCGGATAAAAGTCCGTGCAATTCCCCTTTCATTTCCTTGGCGGTCTTGTCTGTCAATCGAGAAGGAAAGGGATATTTTTTCAGATTCCGCGCCAGCCGGATTCGGGAAGACACGACCATATTGGAATCAATGCGCTTTTCTTTGTTATCCTTCATGGCTCTCTTCCCCTTTCTCTTTGATTTCGGCTTCCATTGCCCGAATTTTATCTCTCAAAACCGTAGCTTCTTCAAAGTTTTCGGTCTTGACGGCTTCTGCCAATTTCGCTTTCAATACGTCCAACCCATCACCCTTTTCTCCCTGGGCGGTG
>JAZSJP010000077.1:0-9135 GCA_045534395.1 Eubacteriales bacterium
CCGCAGATGCGGTATCCCTTCAAATAGCCGGTCTTTCCTTTTACGACGGTGTATTCCAAAAAGTCCCGTAAAGTTTCACAGGTAGATTCGGAAACAATCTGATTGACGGCTTCGGGTTGACCTTGCACCACAATATTTCCGTCACGATCCACCACGCGATCTAAAATGTAGGGCTTCATATAAGTTCCGCCGTTGGCAATAGCGCCGACGGCTGTAATTAACTGCATGGGGGTGATCTGGAAGGTCTGACCGAAGGAAGAGGAATACAGATTCCAACGGGTCATGGCGTCCTTATCAAAGAAAATACCGGACACTTCTCCGGGAAGTCCAACGCCGGTTTTCTGCTGAAAACCAAAGAGAGTAAAGTACTTATAAAAACGGTCGACGCCTACGCGATCGGCAACCTGAACGAAAACCACGTTACAGGAATTTGCCATGGCGTCTTTGAAGGTTTCGATCCCATGCGCCTTATGTCCGGCACAATGGTAGGTAATGGCGCCCATGTCGATCAGACTGTTGCAACGGAAGGTTTCCGACAGGGGAACGAGATTTTCTTCCAACGCCATAGCGGCGGTAAAGATCTTAAAGGTAGAACCGGGGTCGTATTGCTCGGTAATAATCTTGTTTTTGCGGTATTCCAACTGCTTTTTGGTATACGCCGCTTTATACTCCTCACTACCCTCGGTATACTCTTTCAACAGTTTTTCCAGAGTCATTTCGTCGGTAATGGTGAAGGGGTCGTTTAAGTCGTAGTCGGGTTTGGAAGTCATTGCCAAAACGGCACCCGTTTTTACGTTGGTGATAACTCCGCCGATACGAGATTGAACGTTATGCTCTATTCGGGCGTTGGAAATATATTTTTCCAAAATGTATTGCAGTTGAATATCGGTGGTTAAATAAAGATCGTATCCGTCTACGGCATCTTGGTAAGATTCGTACTCATACGGCATGGCAGAGCCTTTTGCAGTACGAACAGCAGTAATTTTGCCGGGAGTTCCGGAAAGATAGGATTCGTAATAATACTCTAACCCTTCCAGCCCCTGATTGTCGGAACCGACGAAGCCTACCACGGTAGAAAGGAGATTTTTATAGGGATAATACCGCTTGGTGTCTTCGCTGACCCACAGAGAGGTTTTGTATTGCGTATGTTCTTTCAGCCACTCGGTGACTTTATCGGCATCGACTTTTTCAATGCGTCTTTTTACAGCAAGATATTGACTGTTTTTTTGCGTTTGCTTGTAAACGGTTTCGTAATTTAGCCCAAGAGTTTCCGAAAGAAAGGTGGCAACTTCAACGCAATCCTCTTCTTCCGTCAACTGAGCGGGCGCCATAAGAACTTGATACGCCGTAGCGCTGACAGCTAAGTCTACGCCGTTGACGTCTTTGATAGATCCGCGATCGGGATCTACGGAAATTTCCCAGGTCTGTTGATCCAAGGCGAGACTTTCGTATTTATCGTGCTGAATGACCTGTAAATAAAAAAGCCATCCCGACAAACCGAGAAACACTGCCCCGAACAACAGAGGGAAGACAACATGTATCATACGGTTATTTTTGGATGGCATATTCATGACGGGATCCTTTCTCATCCGCAGGACACGCAAAACGGAGTTATATACGATATATATTCCCGCGGCGTGAGCAACAGAACTTAATTACCGAAGAAATCGCCGATGGCGGAGAACGCCTTGGCAACCTGACCGAAGAAATTTTCGTCTTCTTCCTGATTCAGAAGCTCTGCGGTACCGGAAACGTCGTATTGAATGTATTGAATCTGATAATTTTTTACTTTATACATTCCCAATTCTTCCGAGGCATAGCGTTCCACGGAAAAGAAATCGGAACGACGGTCGATCTCGATTTGCAACTTGGTTCCATCGTTGACGGCGGCGGAAAGTTCGTTGTTCAACGAGCGAAGTTCCGCATTTTTCTCATTCTGAGAAATGCTGCAGTTGACTGTCAGCAGGAGAAGAACGACGATGCCGACAACGAGGAAGATGGTTAAAAAATTCAATTTCAGGGAGGGAAGTTTCACGTTCGTTTTCTCCTTTCATTTTTTGTGCCCGGGAGTGATGTTGTGTTTTGTTTGGTGTTTATGTAATAGGTAATTTTCTAAGATTCGATTCTGCGTTCAAAAACGCGGAGTCGGGTACTGCGAGCGCGGGGGTTATTTTCAATCTCTTGCTCCGAGGGAGAAATCCCCTTTACGATAACCTTGCCTAAAGATTTCTTTCCGCAAACGCAGACGGGAAATTCCGGAGGGCAGGTACAGGGTCTTTCGTAGCGAGCAAAGGCTGTTTTGACAATGCGGTCTTCCAAACTGTGGAAGGTCAGAACTGCAATACGTCCACCATCGTTCATGTTTTCTACGATGGAATCCAAGGCGGTGCGAATCTGTTCCAATTCGTCGTTGACGGCGATGCGGATTGCCTGAAATACGCGCTTTGCCGGGTGTTGTTTTTCTTTCAAAGCCGCCTTCGGTAAAGCTTGCTTAATAATATCTACCAATTCAAAAGTTGTTTCAATGGGCTTTTGGCTTCTGCTTTTTACGATCTGAGAAGCAATGCGGCGGGAATACCGTTCTTCACCGTATTCAAAGAAGATGCGAGTCAATTCCCCTTCCGGCCATTCGTTGACCACGACCTTTGCAGTCAGATTATCCTCACGGTTCATGCGCATATCCAAGGGAGCGTTTTGCATATAGGAAAAGCCGCGCTCGGCACAGTCCAGCTGATACGAGGAAACGCCCAAATCGAGAAGCACTCCGTCAAAGGGAAGGGCGGCGTTTTCTGCCAAATCCGAAAAGGTCCCCCGGATCAACCGCACGTTGCATTTGAGATCCTTCAGCCGTTCTTGGCAAGCCATTAAGGCGTCGGCATCCCGATCGTTACAAATGAGAGTGCCGTTTCCCGAAAGGAATTGACCGATGGCAAGGGAATGACCTCCACCGCCGGCGGTGCCGTCGGCGTAGATTCCGTCGGGTTTGATATTTAACCCTTCGAGAACCTCGGGAACCATAATGGAAATATGCTTAAATTCCATATTAGAAGTTCATATCCTCCAGCATTGCCGCAATATCGTCGCCCGAAAGATCGTCGTTCATTGCGTTCCAGCGGCCGGTGTCCCAAATTTCGAGACGTTCCCGAAGTCCCACAATGGTGACTTCTTTTTCCAAACCGGCGATTTCCCGAAGCTTTACGGGAATTTTGATCCTTCCCTGCTCGTCCATTTCGGCGTCGTTGGAGTTTCCTACGAAGTAACGTTCCATGCTCCGCGCTTTGGCAATGGGCAACGTTCCGATCTTCTCCAGAAAAGCGTCCCATTGAGCGTCGGTAAAGGCAAAGAGGCAGTCGTCCAATCCACGGGTAATGTGAAGAAGGCTTCCCTCAATCTTTTCCCGTTGCTTTGCGGGAAAAAACAGGCGTCCCTTAGCATCAATATTCATTTCATAGCGTCCGAACAAACGGGTTGACGATGCCATGGGGCTCTCCTCCTTCATGATTTTTGGATTTTGGGGAGTTTTTCTTGGGTTTTTCATCCCATTTGCTCCCTTTTCATCCACCGTACCACTATTATATACTATTTTGCCGAAAAAGTCAAGGTATATTTCCAAATTTCCTTTGGTAGCACGCGTAGAAATTGCATGGGTTTTTGTGGGGATTTTTCGTCATCATAAACAAAATAAATGTTCGATTTTTTGCAAAAACCAGGATTTCAACGGATATATGTTCGAAATATTGAAATTTTAATTTCCGCGGTGGGGAATTTTCCCATGTTTTTTGGAAAAGAAAGAGTCAATCGGCAAAATACGAACAAAAGCGGGGCGTTTTTTTAACGATTTTTCGGGATACTTGCTTTTTTTTATAAAATAGAGTATAATGTATTTATAGAAAGAGAGGTTGGTCTCCATGAAAACCATGATGTTAGTAGACGGAAATAGTATTTTGAACCGCGCCTTTTATGGAATACCCCTTTTGACCAATCAAGAGGGAATCCACACCAACGGCGTTTACGGATTTTTCAATATTCTTTTGCGGCACATGGAAGAAGACCGCCCCGACGAAGTTTGCGTTGCCTTTGACGTCAAGGCGCCCACCTACCGTCACGAATTGTACGCCGATTACAAAGCGGGACGCAGAGCCATGCCCGACGAATTGCGGGAGCAGTTTCCCATCGTAAAAGAACTGCTGGACGCCATGGGGGTCAGCCGTTTTGAACAGGCGGGATTGGAAGCCGATGATATTATCGGGATTCTCAGCCGCCGGGCAGACAAGGCGGGAGAGCGGTGCGTTATCGTCACGGGAGACCGAGACACGTTGCAGTTGATCTCCGACAACGTTGTGGTGCGCTTGGCGACAACCACACCCAGAGGACCTTCCGATACGTTATACGACCCTGCCGCATTGCAGGAAAAATACGGACTGAAACCAACTCAGATGATTGACTTGAAAGCGCTGATGGGAGACTCTTCCGACCGAATTCCCGGCATTGCGGGCGTGGGGGAAAAAACGGCGTTGAATTTATTGCACACCTACGGAGATTTGGATAATATCTTTGCCCACACGGAAGAATTAAAAGGTGCATTGAAGACCAAGGTCGAAACGGGGAAAGAATCTGCCTATCTGAGTAAAAAGTTAGGAACCATCATCACCGAAGCGGATATTGACGCCGGAGACATTTCGGTTAAGAACCCCGACACCGAGCGCTTGGAAGAACTGCTGGCTCGGTATCAATTATCAAAATTGGCATCTAAATTGAATCTGTCAGTTTCAAATGCAGAGAAAAAAGAAACCTTTACCTCTCCCGCAAAGAAAGAATTTGACAGGACGATCCCGGAAGGAACGCCCGCCCTTTTTGTCCACGAAGAAACGGTCTATTTATATATAGGAAACGAAATCATCACCTCTCCCCTTTCCGACGCGCTGTTGCATCAGTTGTCGGGACGCGCCTTCGTTGCCCATGATGCAAAAATTTTGATTCGCGCCATGGAGCATTTGGGATTGGAAGCAACGTGCCTTTTTGATACCATGCTGGCGTTGTACGTGTTGGATCCGTCCCGCGTGTCAAAAACCCCGGAGATCCTTTGCGAAAAAGAATTGGGGATTACGGCGGCGGCGGAAGACTTTGCGGCGTTGATTCCTCGTTTAAAAGAAAAGTTAGAAGGCGAACTGAAGGAAAACAACGCGGAATTTTTGTATTACGAAATCGAACTTCCCCTCTGCTCCGTTCTTGCCCGCATGGAAGATTTGGGATTCAAAGCCGATCGGGAATTTTTGGAAAAATTCAGCGAGGAATTGGGGAACCTTTTGGTCTCCTTGGAAAAGCAAGTGTATCACTTGGCGGGGAAAGAGTTTAATATCTATTCTCCCAAACAGTTGAGCGAGGTATTGTTTACCGACTTGTTGCTTCCCGCGGGGAAAAAGACCAAGACCGGGTATTCCACCGACAACGACACCTTGGAAAAACTGACGAAGCATCACCCCATTGCTCAAGCGGTCATTGAGTGCCGTCGGGTGGCAAAACTGAAATCCACCTATGCTGACGGACTTGCAGAAAAGGTGGAATCCGATGGTCGCATTCACTCGGTATTTATGCAAGCAGTAACCCAAACGGGACGCATCAGCAGCGTGGAGCCGAATCTTCAGAACATTCCCATTCGCACCGATTTGGGACGGCAACTGCGCAGAGCCTTTTCCGCAGAAAAGGGACATTTGTTGGTGGATGCGGACTATTCTCAAATTGAGTTGCGCATCTTATCCCATATTGCCGACGATAAAACCATGCAGGAAGCCTTTTTAAACGACGAAGATATTCATACTGCCACAGCGTCTCAGGTCTTTGACCTTCCGACGGAGATGATTACTCCCGAACTGCGCCGTCGGGCGAAAGCCGTCAATTTCGGCATTGTTTACGGCATCGGAGATTTCTCCTTGGGACAAGACCTGAACGTTTCCCGCAAAGAAGCAAAACAGTATATTGAATCTTATTTGGAAACTTACACGGGAGTGCGGGATTTCATGAAAAACACGGTGGAATTCGGCAAAGAGCACGGTTATGTGGAAACGGTATTCCACCGCAGACGTTACGTGCCCGAACTGAAGGCAAACGGTCATTTGCGCGCCTTTGGAGAGCGGGTGTGTATGAACGCACCCATTCAAGGAACTGCGGCGGACGTCATTAAATACGCCATGGTAAAAATCGACCGTCGACTGAAAGAAGAACAGATGCAGACGCGGTTGATTTTGCAAATCCACGACGAATTGATTTTGGAAGCTCCCGAAAAAGAAGCGGAAAAAGCGGCAAAACTGCTGAAGGAAGAAATGGAATCTGCGGCAGAGCTGAAGGTTCCTTTGTCGGTGGAATCAAAAACGGCAAAGAATTGGTACGATGCGAAATGAGTAAGAAAATCTTGTTTGTCTGCACGGGAAACACCTGTCGGTCCCCCTTGGCAGAAGGGTTTGCCAAGGTAGAATTTCAGCAGTTAGGGTTGGACTACACCGCCGAAAGTGCGGGGTTGTCTGCCGACGAAGGCGGTGCTAACGAAAAATCCATTCTTGCGGCACGAGAATACGGTATCGACCTGTCGGAGCATCGGACACGGCAACTGACCCAAGAAATTGCAGAGAGTGCCGAGGCAATTTACACCATGACTCCCGCACAGGCATATCTTTTAAAGCAGATTTTACCCCATAAAAAAATATTCCCCCTCACTGACGAAGGAATCATCGACCCCTTCGGGAGTTCGGAGGAAGTATACCGCAAATGTGCAAGAGAAATCAAAGGAGCGGTAGAACGGATAGGAGAACAACTGCGTGGAACTGAAACTTGCTCAGATTAACGACCTTGCCGCCGTGGCGGAATTGGAACAGACTTTTGCCTTCCCTCTTTCGGAAGCGGAATTGCAAAAACTCCACGGTAACGACACCTTCCGTATTATAATATGGAAGGAAAAGGAAGAAATTTTGGGTCATTGCGTTCTCTTTCGGGTCATGGACGAGGGGGAAATCACCTCTTTTTCCGTGCGAAAAGATCTGCGTGGGAAAGGAATCGGAACGGCGTTTTTAACGGAATTGCTGAATTATTTACGGCAAGACGGAGCGAGAATCGCCTACTTAGACGTTCGGGAATCCAACGAGGGCGCTCGGGCGCTGTATCAAAAGTGCGGCTTTTCCGAAATCGGTCGCAGAAAGCGATTTTATCAAAAACCGGTGGAAGATGCCATCGGCATGGGGATTGAATTATAAGATAAAAAATTAAGCCCATACGGAATTTTTTCCGTATGGGCTTGTTGCTTCTATCAGTTATTCTGTTCCTTGAAAAACGCCATGATACCGTTGGAAATTGCCGTCGCGGTACTCTCCATATTGGAATCCTTCATAAACCAAGCCAAACGCTCGGGGTTGGACATATATTCCGTCTCGAACAACACTGAGGGGAATTCGCACAAGCGAGAGACCTTGTAATAATCCTTTTGGGACTTGCGGTACCGGAAGCCGGTTTCGTTGGTAAAGGAAGTGAGCAGCGTATCGCTTAACAATTGACTGTTTCCGTAACACCAATAGGCCTCGGTTCCGTAAACGGAGAGGGGATTGCTGACGTCTACGGCGTTAAAGTGAATGGAAACGTTGAGATCGGGATTCAAGGCGCGGAATCCGGCAATGGTCTCGTCCAAAGAGTAAGACGATTGGGTCTCTTTGCGGGAAAGCACCACGGTGGCACCCTTTGCCCGCAGTTTGTCTGCGACCAAATTCGTCAGTTTCCAAGTCAAAGAAGATTCGTAAACAACGGTTCCGTTATAACTGTATCTTGCACCCGAATCAAGAGAACCGCAATGTCCGGGGTCGAGAGAAATGACCACGCCGGTCAGAGGCTTGTCTCCGGAAGACAAGGTAACGGGATTGCGGAAGTTAACGTACAGAGTCTTTCCGTCAAAATTACAGGTATATCCGTAGATATGCTTTGCCGCCTTGTAGGTCAGAAGAATGCTGACCGTAGAATCGTTAATGCGTTCCACCTTCACCTGAGAGAACAAGGGATTGTCGGGCAAAGTAAAGGCGGGAAGATCTCCCGAAAGATTGTACAGGGTAATGGAAACGGAATTGGTATCCATCCAAACGGTATGGAAAGGTGTTTCGGTCATTTTAAAGGCAAAAACCGTATTCTTTTGGGTCTTTGTCACAGAAACGGAAGAAACCTTCGCAGAAATAAAAGAAGAACTTACGGGTTTCAAATCTTCCAAGGAAAGATACATACCGTTGTCCAACTTGGCTTTTCCGTTCGCCTTGGAAATCACGTGAACCTTGGAACCTTGGGTGGCAAGGTAATAGAAGGTGGGTTTGACTTCCAAGTTCGGCAGAACGTCGGGCTTGTCCGTGGCAACTTCCATAACGTAAGAGGTCGGATCGTTGATGATCTCCATAAGTCCCACCGTATAGGTCGCCGTCTCGCTTCCGCGGGTTGCTTGGAAGGTGATATATCCCAAGGTGGCGTTGCCGTTATCGTCGGTTTGCGGCAGGGTGAACGAGCCGGTATAGGTTGCCTTGACGTATTTTCCGCTGCCGGATCCCTTGGAAGTCATGGTCAGAGGAAGGGTGTAACTTCCAATTTTTACGGTAACCGTAGAGTCTGCGGGAGCTACACAGGAGAAAGAAATACTTGTCCCCGACCGATCCGCCGTATCGGAAGACGGCGTAAAGGAATCTTTGACAAATCCGAAGGTTGTGAGAGAAGAGCCGGAATTGGTCGATGCGGTGCGGGTGATAACGTAATCCACCGATTGTCCTTTGTGGACGAATTTTACGATGGTTTTACTACTAGTCAGAGTGACGGGATGGGCAAAATAACCTTCTGCCGTGCGGGATACGTTGACACCGTCGGCAGTCAGAGGATAATTGGGGTCGGAAACGCCCACCACGAAAGTTTTGGTATAAGACGAATCCACCGTAATGGACGGTTGACTGAACTGCAAGGTGGTACTTGCCGGTTTTTTGTAATAGCGTGCTTTGACCTGATCTCCTACGCCGGCATAGTTCGACAGAAGAGAATCGTAACTGAAGAACACCGCGCCGGAAACGTCGGATTTGGTTTCCAAATAATCCAGCTGGGCAGGAATTTCGTTCCCCGTTTGATAGGCGG
>JAZSJP010000117.1:0-28200 GCA_045534395.1 Eubacteriales bacterium
TGATAATCGGTTTTCTGTGCAGACAGCGGCAACACGGCAAAGACAGCGATCAAACAAGCCAATACAAAAATTCGCATTGCTTTTTTCATGCAAATCTCCTCCTTTCCGAAAATATTATATCCAAAAGGAACCTTTTTGCACAATCCATTTTTTTCATGTTTGATATTTTGCAAAGATTGCGGCGCCAACAGGAAAATTCTTCCTTCGGCGCCGAAAAATCATATTCATTTTAAACCTATTCGGTTTGCAAAAACAGGGAAATACGGGGAATTATTCCTCATCAGCGGATTTTTTTCCCCGCTGAATTACCACCGAATCTCCCGCCTTGGAGTTCTTCTCGCCTTTCGTTTTCCGAAGAAGAACGATATTGCGGTATCCCATTTCATATCCTACTTGAGCCGTAACGCAGAGCACCAACAAGCAAATGCAATAGACCACCGTATTCCACACGGGATCCGTTCCGGCAAAGATGGAACAGAAATACTGAAGTCCCACCGCAAAAATAGTTTTGATTACCGACAGGATCTGTTGCCAATGGGGATAACTTCCCATGACGTTGGCGATATCGTCCACGGCGTTTTTACATTCTTCAAAGGCGCCTTTTTGCAGATCGGTCAGTTGAGCGTTGGGGGTATAATAGACTTTGACCGATTCCCCGGCGCCGTTGGTCGAAGCCCCGGAAGTCAAAGCGTAGACTTTGTTTTGATCCGTTGTGGTTCCGTCGCAAAGAACGGTGTATCCGGTGGAGGTTTCATAGGTAATGTGAAGAATCTGTCCCTGGGCATCAAAGGTAATTTCCGAAATATAACCTTGTTTTCCCGAAGATTCCCGCAAAGACTGATTGAACTTGTCCGTTACGGAAAGATAGGTGGGTTCTCCGGTAAAATACGCCTTGTATTCCGGATCTACGGGATCGGCAAAGAAGTGGGGAACGATATTAATGATCATCAAGGGAACAACCAAGATCAAGGCGCACACGGCACCTTTGAAGCGGAAGCGGGGCATCTGCCCGATCTTGACGCGGTTGACGTCCAACTCCCCTTCGGTGCGCATGGTAAACCAAAAATAGTAGATCATAGCGGCAAAATAGAATACGCCGAAAATGGGACCGAGAACCGTTCCGTTGGTGGAAATAAGCACCACGCACATGAACACAAAAACGCAGATCATGACGTAGCGCAAAAATAAATTTAATACGTTTCTCCAAAGGTTAAGCTGTTTCATCTTGAATCTCCTTTCCTTTCGACCCGTCGGTCGATTCCTTTCCTTTCAAGAATGCCCGAAGCACGCCCCGCGCAGACGTCAACACCATGGCAAAGGAAAAGACCCCTTCCAAAAAGTGAAAATCCGGAATAGACTGCCCTTCCAAAAATGCCGAAAGAGAAGCGTCGTAAAGAACGTAAGACAACAAATAATTCAATACGATTCCCACAAATCCAACGAGACAAAATACTGCCAAGCGGGAGATTCCTTGCCGCAAAAAATACAGATCGGGACGGTCTTCCACAGGCAATGCCAAAAAGCTTTGAGAAAGAATCACTACCGCAAGAATCAAAAGTATTGTCAAAGACGATACGGAATCCTCATACCGGGAAAGGCTTACCATGGAAAAGAATGCCGAAACACCGCTCCCCCCCAAAGTAAGCAGCGAAAAGACCCCAAGGGCTACCGCAATGCGGGGATGCTTGTCCGTTTTTGCGGAGCATTGCGCCGAAAGCCCCACCATGCAAGCCCCCAATGCGGGCAAAGTGCACCCACCGAAAAACAGGCCGAGTATCATGACGGCAGTGCCGAAAATCAATTCCAAAACAACGTAACGCCGCAACAATGGATTCAGAACGATTCCTCCTATCAAAACCGACCCGTCCCCACAATCATGGGGACGGGTATCGGTACGTTTTACCGTTATCCTATCTAATAATACTACAATAAAAGCGGAATGTCAAGAAAAAATCTGCGACATTTATGTAAAGATTGTTTCAATCCGTCGCAAAGCCCCCTCGGGAGAGTACAGGAAACGATCCAAATGGCTTCCGGAATAATAGTAACGCAAGGAGCGATCCGGCTCGCCGTCAAAGGCGTCGATGAGGCTTAACTTGACCTTCATCTTTTCGGGAATGATATTTTTGATATACACCGTCGCCTGTTGTCCGGGACGGACACCTTCCCTACCCTCTGCCAACCCCGCCAAATTGGGCGTCAATTCCACGAAGATTCCGTAATCTTCTACGGAACGTACGATTCCGCAGACCGTCTGACCGACGTCAAATTGGGCTGCGTTTTCTTCCCACGTTCCCAACAACTCTTTATGGGATAAGACAAAGCGCTTTTTTTCCCGATCAATCTCCTTGACCACAACCTTTACCGTTTGATCTCGCACAAAGCGATCGGCGGGGTGAGAAATGCGGGAAACCGAAATATTTTCGATGGAGATCAACCCCACGATGCCGCAACCGATATCCGCAAAAGCACCGAAGGACTCCAAATGGGTGATACGAGCGTCCAAAATATCCCCCGGGCGAACCCGGGAAAGCAATTCTTCCTGAACCTGTTGTTGTGCCGCCCGACGAGACAACAGGGCAACCGGATCGGAAAGAGTGCCGGGACGAAACGCTTCGGGAGCATCACAACACCGAGAGACCTGATCCCGACGCAAAAGATCGGTCACTTTAAAGCAGACCGGCTTATTAACCCGGGAAAGAATGGCAATATCCTTTACCGTTCCTTCCCGAATTCCCAAGGCGGCCTCCCCCCGGGGGATCACGCCTCGCAGATCCCCAAGATCTACCACCAAATTATGACTGCTGTCGCACAAAATTGCCTTTGCTTCCAAAATCTGCCCCGACGACCGCGCTTTTTCCAGCGTTGCCAAGGAATGCTCCGTTTTTCCGCAGGTTCCCTCGGGTAAAAATTGTTCTTTGTCCATTCCCAACACTTTCCTTTCCGGTTTTTTCTGTTTCACTCTATGCGGAAAAGAAAAGGGATATTCAACTTTTTCTATTTTCCCATGGAAAAACGATGTTTTCCGATGGTCATTTTGACCGGCAAGGAATAAATCCAACTTGAAGTTGCCGTAGCGGGATTGTAGTAATACAAGCAACCACCCGTAGGATCGGCACCCGCCAAGGCTTCCCGGGCAGCGCGATAGGCGGAATCGGCAATGGGCTCGTTGAACTGTCCGTCGTCAATGGCGGTAAAGGCACCTTTTTGGTAAATGACCCCCGCCAAGGTATTGGGGAATTGAGACGATTCCACCCGATTCAACACCACAGCGCCCACGGCAACCTGTCCACGATAGGATTCACCCCGCGCCTCGGCGGAAATAATGCGTGCCAACAGGTATACGTTTCCGTTATTGGAAGAAGAAACGTGAGACGAGCTTGCCACGGAAGAAAGCCCCATGGCTGACAGGGTTTTTACCCCGCAGATACCGTCGGCGTTAAGTCCGTTGTTTCGCTGAAATTTTCGCACCGCGGCCTCCGTCGCCGAACCGTAAACGCCGTCCACCGCCCCGGAATAATATCCCCAATTCGCCAACCGTTGTTGCACTTGTTTGACACCGCTTCCCGAAGAACCTTTTCTCAGTACCGTGGAAGAACCGCCGATTCCCAAGGCACTCAAGGTAGCGGAGCCGCAGATCCCGTCCACCGTAAGTCCTTTTGCCGCTTGAAATTTCCGCACCGCCGTCTGCGTAGCGGAACCGAAAATTCCGTCTACGGCACCGCTGTAATATCCTTGACGCTTCAAAGCCGTTTGAATTTGTCGAACTTCCGTGCCCGTAGAACCGAACTGAGACAACGCCTCTTCCGCCACGGGAGGCATGAGCCACACGGCAATCCCCGCCAAAAGAACCGCCGCAAGGATCACGGAGAAGAGCGTTACCCAAAATTGATTTATCTTTTTCATGGAAAATACGTCCTTTCATGGCGTTTTTGTTTCAGTATTTCCCAAAAAGAACCCTTTTATCCCCCATTTTCTTCCCCAAAAGAGAAAAGTTTCAAATTTATGTTTCAATTCCGCAATTTTTTTGTGCTTGTGTTATATTATAATAGAGATATATACTATGCATATCTCTAAGGAGCCCCCATGAAACAAGAATTCCTCGCCCTGCGCAAAGCCCTTCTTGACAAGGAATACGAAACGTTAAATCCGCCCCAACGGGAGGCGGTCTATTCCTGCGACCGTCCGTTACTTATTTTAGCGGGTGCAGGGAGCGGAAAAACCACGGTTTTAGTCAATAAATTAGGATATTTAATTAAATACGGTAGTGCCTACGATTCTCAAACCGTTCCCGAAGATCTGACCAAAGACGATATAGAATATTTGAAACGCGCTCTGCACGATGCCACTCTTCGGGGAGAAGAACGATATCGCCGTCTTTTGGCTGTGGATCCCATAGATCCCTATCATCTCCTTGCCATCACCTTTACCAACAAGGCGGCGGGAGAAATGCGGGAGCGCATGGAAAAGAAATTCAACGTGGACGCCCGGGAACTGTGGGCGTTGACCTTCCATTCCACCTGCGTGCGGATCCTGCGCCGATTTGCCGACCGATTGGGATATCAAAAGGATTTTACCATTTACGACGACTCCGATTCCAACAAACTTGTGGAACGAATCTTGAAAGAATGGGATTTGGGAGAACGCTATCAGCCAAAGGTCGTTCGCTCGATTATCAACAAAGCAAAGGGGAAATATTTGACTCCCGACGGTTTCCGCGCTCTGTACAAAGACACGGATCTTCCCAAGTTGCCCGACGTTTACGAAAAATATCAGGCTTCTCTGCGGGAAAGCAATGCCATGGACTTTGACGATTTGATCTTCAACACCGTCAAATTATTGGAAAAACACGAGGAAGCCGCCCAAGCCGTCAAGCGCCGCTTTAAATACGTTTTGGTGGACGAGTATCAAGACACCAACCCCTTGCAGTACCGTCTGGTTACTCTGTTGGCAAAAGGCGGGGAGATCTGCGTAGTGGGAGACGACGACCAGAGTATTTACAAATTTGCCGGCGCCGACATTGAAAATATTTTGGCCTTTGAAAAACAATTTAAAGACGCAAAAGTCATTCGGTTGGAACAGAATTACCGTTCTACCAACACGATTCTCACCGCGGCAAACGAAGTAATTTCCCACAACAAGCGCCGCAAGGGAAAGACCCTGTGGTCGGACAAAGGTGCGGGAAACAAGATCCATTATCGGGAGATGAACCATCAACACGAAGAAGGCGCTTACGTCGCCCGAGCGATCCTTTCCGCCATGGGAACGGACAAGTCTTTAAATTACCGTGATTTCTGTGTTTTGTACCGCACTCACGCCCAAAGTAACGCCATTCAACCGGCTCTTCGGGGCAACGGGATTCCCTATCGGGTCTACGGGGGACTTGCCTTCTATAAGCGCAGAGAAGTTCAGGATCTTTTGGCATATCTGAATTTTATTCACAACCCCAAAGACCGCGTCCGTCTTTCCCGCATTATCAACGAACCGAAACGGGGCATCGGAGAGACTTCCGTCGACCGCCTTTTTGCCATTGCCGACCGAGAGGGCATTCCGCCCTACGAGGCAATGCAACAAGCCGACCGCTATCCCGAACTGCAACGCGCGGCGGGAAAAATGACGGCATTCGCTCAATTGATCGAAGAACTGCGGGATGCGTCACAAACCTTGCCGTTGCCCGAACTGTTCAAGTTTTTAGTGGCGAAAATTCAGTACAAGCAATGGCTGAAAGATTCCTGTGAACCCATGGAAGCCCAAGCGCGTTTTGAAAACGTAGCGGAATTGCTCAACGCCATTACGGAATTTTCCCAAACTGCGGAAGAAGGGAACAACACCCTTGCAGATTATTTGGAGCAAACGGCATTGGTCAGCGCGGTAGATTCTTTGGATTCCAATGCCGACACGGTGGTTTTAATGACCATGCACTGCGCCAAGGGATTGGAATTCGACACGGTATTTATTACCGGATTTGAGGAAGAGATCTTTCCTTCCGCCCGCTCGGTAGAAGAACCGGGGGGCGTAGAAGAAGAGCGCCGCCTTTGTTACGTTGCCATCACTCGGGCAAAGCGGGAATTGCATATCATCTCCACCCGCAACCGCCTCATGTTCGGACGAACCAAAGATTGCATCGCCTCTCGTTTCTTAAAAGAGATCCCCGCGGATTGCATGGAAACAAAAACCGCGCCCATGGCACAACCCTTCCAGAGACCGAAGAAGACCTTGGAAGACCGTGCCATTTTGAAGAACGCCGTCACCAGCATTCCTACACCGTCCAAGGCTCCGCAGCAAAAGGTCAATTATACTGTGGGGATGCGGATACGGCACAAAGTCTTTGGGGAGGGCACCGTCACCGCCGTGGTTCCCATGGCAACCGACTGCATGCTCTCCGTCGCCTTTGACTCCGTGGGAGAAAAGAAGTTAATGACCAACTACGTAAAATTAGAAATTTTATAGGAGTGTGTCTATGGAACCGATTTTGATTCTGCTCTGTACTCTTTCCGCATTGTTTGCCGCGGCGGGATTGATTCTGTCCCTCGTGGTATTGTCTCGCACAAAAAAACAAGATATTTCCGACGATCTGGCACGTCAGCGCAACGAACTGAACGCTCGCATGGATTCCATGCAAAACACCCTTTCCGCATCTCTTACCGCCGGACTGAACGCCGGAAATACAGCGCAGATGAACGCCATCACCAAACTTTCTCAGGAGACCCAAGGAACGTTGAACACTTTTTCCACCCGGATCGACCGTATGAACGATACCACGGAAAAACGGCTGACGGCAATTCAGGAAGAAAATCGGAAAAAATTAGACGAAATGCAAGGCGTCGTCAACGAAAAGTTGGAAACGGCGCTGGAAAAACGGGTGACGGAATCTTTTAAATTAGTCAACGAACGGTTGGAATTGGTCTCCAAAGGATTGACCGAAATGCAAGGACTTGCCAACGGCGTCGGGGATCTGAAAAAGATTTTGACCAACGTCAAGACCCGCGGCATTTTCGGAGAAATTCAACTGTCCCGCATCTTGGAGCAGATCCTGACACCCGACCAATACGATGAAAACGTTGCCACCGTTCCCGGCTCGACGGAGAGGGTGGAATTTGCCGTGCGCTTGCGGGGGAAAGACGGAAGCGAATCGGTGGTATATCTTCCCATCGACTCAAAATTCCCCATGGATCGGTACGAGCAGTTGGAAGCCGCCGCCGAAAGCGGAGATCCCGTTTTGTTGGAAACGGCGCGGAAAGCCCTGTGCGCCTTTTTGAAAATGAGCGCAAAAGACATTCACGACAAATACATTCAGCCGCCTCACACCACCGATTTCGGGATTTTGTTCTTGCCCACGGAAGGATTGTACGCGGAAGTGGTTCGCATGACCGACCTGACCGAAACGCTGATGCGGGATTATTCCATCAACGTGGCGGGGCCGTCGACCTTGGCGGCACTTCTCAACAGTCTGCAAATGGGATTCCCCACCCTTGCCATTCAAAAGAGAACCAACGACGTTTGGAACATTCTTGCCGCCGTCAAGACCGAATTCGGAACCTTTGAATCGGTATTGGAAAACGTGAAAAAGCGCTTGGAAGGTGCCGGAAACGATCTGGAAAAATTGGTGGGAACCCGTACTCGCGCCATTCGCAGAAAATTAAGAGACGTGGAAACGTTGCCTACCGAAACGGCACAAAATCTCTTGTCCGACGGTATGAGCGAAGTAGAAGAATAGAGGAATCAATTTGATTTATATGGATAACGCCGCCACCACGCGCGTGTTGGAAGAGGCGGCACAAAAGTCCTTACGTTACATGACCGACACGTTTGGAAATCCCGAATCCCGCCACGGATTTGGATTCTCGGCGCACGCCGCCGTAGAAGATTCCCGCAAAATTTTGGCGCGTGCCATGGGAATTGAACCCGATGAATTATTCTTTGCGCCGTCGGCAACGGTGGCAAACAACACGGCAATTCGGGGCGCCGTTGCGTCAAAACGAAAAGGACGCATCATTTCCACCGCCTTCGAACACCCCACCGTGGAAGAAGTTTTGAAGGATTTGGAAAAGACCTTTGAGGTGGTACGTCTCGTACCTTTGAGCGGGAAAATCACCACCGACGCCTTTCGGCAAGCCTTAACGCCCGACACGATTTTGGTTACCTGCATGCAAGTCAATAACGAGACCGGTGCCGTTACGCCCCTCAAAGAAATGGTAACGGTCTTGAAACGAAGCGGCATTGACGCACCCTTTCATTCCGATGCGGTTCAAGGCTTTTTAAAAGAAGATTTTCGCTATTCCATGCTTGACATGGCAACCTTTTCGGGACACAAAGTGCACGCTCCCAAGGGAGTAGGTGCTTTGTACGTAAAAAAAGGATTGCGCATCAAACCCGTCCTTTGGGGCGGCGGTCAGGAAAAAAATCTCTTTTCGGGAACCCATAACGTTCCCGCCACGGTAGGCTGGGGCGCCGCTTGTGAGATTTTGGAACGACACAAAGAAGCGCATCGCCGCAATGCAGAAACCATCAACGAAATCCTCCGCAAGGGCATTTTGGACTTGGGGGGAGAAATCAATTCCCCGCAAGACGCTTCTCCCTATATCCTCAACGTGGCGTTTCCCGGATATTTGGGTGAAAATATTCTGAACTATTTGTCGGAGCGCAATATTTATATTTCCACCGGCTCCGCTTGCTCGGCAAAAAAGCCGTCTCGGGTTCTGTCTGCCGTGGGGAAAGGGGATCTCAGCCGATTTTCTCTGCGATTCTCCTTTTGCGGAGACAATACGGAAGAAGAAGCACACCTGGTATTGCAAGCACTGAAAGATGCGTTAAAAGATATTTCGACGGTTCGATGAAAGGATATTGTTATGTACGATGAAGTCATTTTGCTGAAATTGGGCGAGGTGGTTCTCAAGGGATTGAACCGCCGCCGTTTGGAAGACCTTTTGGTAAAAAACGTAAAAACCGCTCTGCGAGGATGCGGGAAAACCGTGGTTCGGGAGAGTCAATCCACCATTTTCGTGGAATTCGACCAAGAAGATCCCGACGTAGACAAAGCGCAAATTGCCCTGAAAAAGGTCTTCGGGATCATGAATCTGACCCGCGCATATCGGGGGAGTTATCATTGGGAGACGTTAAAAGAGCAAACTGCCGAGTACGTTGCTCCCCCTTTGATGCGCGCAAAAACCTTTAAGGTGGACGCACGGCGCTCGGACAAAAAATATCCCATGAAGACCCCCGAAATCTGCATGCTCATGGGCGAACATCTTTTGAATGAATTTCCCCACTTGACGGTGGACGTTCACAATCCTGACGTCATCGTTTCCATTGAAATTCGAGACGGAAACGCCTATATTCACACCAATCCCGAAAAAGCCGCCGGGGGACTTCCCGCAGGCACGGGGGGACACGGAATGCTGATGCTTTCGGGGGGAATCGACAGTCCCGTTGCCGGATACGTTATGGCAAAGCGTGGATTGAAAATTTCCGCCGTTCACTTTGAATCTCCTCCGTACACCAGCCAAAGCGCCAAAGAAAAAGTTCTGACCTTAGCCAAGAAAATGAGCGTTTATACGGGTCCCGTAGATCTTTGGATCATTCCCTTTACAGAAATTCAAGAAGCCATTCGAGACACTTGCAAGGAAGACCTGTTTACCGTTATCATGCGTCGGGTGATGCTGAAAATCACCTGTCATCTTGCCCGGGAAAAGAACGCCCGTTGCATCATCACCGGGGAAAGTTTGGGACAGGTTGCATCTCAGACTCTAGGTGCCATTCAATGCACCGATGCCGCCGCAGATCTTCCCGTATTCCGCCCCTTCATCGGAACGGATAAGCAAGAGATCGTGGATATTGCAAGAGCCATTGACACCTTTGAAACGTCGATTTTGCCTTACGAAGACTGTTGCACCGTCTTTACTCCAAAGCACCCGAAAACAAATCCCTATTTGGAAGAAGTGCTGGAAGAAGAGGCAAAACTGAATTTGGACGAACTGACCGAAAACCTCGTGCCGGAATATATCCGCATTACTCCTTGGAACTGAAAAAAAAATTACCGGGTGAGATTTCCTCACCCGGGTCTTTTTTCCTTTGATCCATCAGCCGTCTTTCAATTCTTTGACGGAATGCTTGGGCTCGTCGGGAGTTTCCAGATAGCGGAACAAATCTTCCGCATCGTCGGTGATATAAAAGAGATCCAAGCAATTTTCACGAATAAAATTCTGCCGAATAGCGGTGCGTAGAAAGACCATCATTTCATCATAATAACCGTTGACGTTGTAGATCACAATGGGCTTTTGGTGACGGCATAATTGCTTCAAGGTCAGAATTTCAAAAAATTCCTCAAAGGTTCCGATGCCACCCGGCACCACGATAAAACCGTCGGCGCGGTCTTCCATAATTTGCTTGCGCTCCCGCATAGTTTGCGTAAAAATCAATTCATCGCAAAAATCACAAAGAGCTTCCACGCCCTCTTCCCGGAAAAATTCGGGAATGACACCCACGATAGAACCGCCGCCGTCCCGAACACCTCTTGCCGCGGCGCCCATCAGTCCGTTTCCGCCGCCGCCAAAGACCAAAGAATGCCCCCGAGACGCCAGCTGACGTCCCAAATCCTCGGTTACGGTAACGTATTGGGGATCAATGGTGGTGGATGCGGCACCGTATACACAAAGTTTCATAGATACCTCCTAAAAATCAATCGCTCCATTTTTCGGTCAAATCACGAAGCTGAGAAGTAAGTTTTGCATTTTCTTTATTGGGTCTCCCCTTCCGACTTTTAATCAGCCGCAACAGGGATTCTCCCGCAGAAACCATTTCGTTATAGATCAATTCTGCTCGAGAATTTCCGCGGTACAGTTGGACGCGGTCGACGGCTTTTCCTTGAGTATACACCGTTAGGCGTCCCGTTGTTAAATCGTATTCCGTTCCGCTGTAAGGCGCTTCGGCGCGGTATCCCCGTTCCGACAAAAGGGTTCGAAAGGCCTCGCACGCATCGTCGTCGCCGTGGTTGACGAAGACCAATTCCGGCTTTTTACGGAAGCCCGAGATCCAATGTAAAAGACCGTCTCGGTCGGCGTGACCGCTGGTTCCCGCAAGAGAGGCAATGCGGGCGTTGACGGAAATTTCTTCCCCGAAGAGGGTGACGATCTTTTCTCCCTGCAACAGCTTCCGTCCCAAAGACCCTTCGGCTTGATATCCGACGAACAGGATCAAATTGTTTTCCTTCCAAAGATTGTGTTTGAGGTGGTGACGTATCCGCCCCGCCTCACACATTCCGCTGGCGGAGATGATTACCTTAGGCTGGGAATCCAAGTTGATTTTCTTGGACTCTTCCGAAGAGACTGTCATGCGGATATCGTCAAACCAAATGGGATTGATTCCCTGCCGAAGCAACGCCATAGTCTCTTCGTCAAAACAAACGGGATTGCACTGCAGAAAAATCGCCGTGGCTTCCGCCGCCAAGGGACTGTCCACGTAAACGGGGAATCCCTCGTGCCCCTTCACCAATCCTTTTTGTTTAATTTCCCGCAACGCATACAGAATTTCCTGAGTACGCCCTACGGCAAAGGACGGAATGATGACGTTTCCGCCCCGATCCAGCGCCCATTGAAGATAGGCGGCGAATTGCTCCGTCGCGTCTTCTTCTCTTTTTTCATGCAACCGATTTCCGTAGGTGGATTCCACCACCAAATAATCGGTCTCTTCCACGGTTTGAGGATCTTTTATAATCTGCTGACGGACGTTTCCCACGTCGCCGCTGAAAACGATCTTTTTGCAAACGTCTCCCTCAGTCAACCACACCTCAATACAGGCAGAGCCTAAAAGATGACCGATGTCCGTAAAGCGGATTTCCACACCTTCACCACACGGAACGGTCTCTCCGTAATTACAGGGACGGAGTTGGGAAAGGGTTCCTTGCGCGTCTTCCATATCATACACAGGTTCTACGGGATCTCCCCCCGACCGAAGGGCACGCTTTGAAATCCATTGTGCCTCGGATTCCTGAATATATGCAGAATCCCGCAACATTATGTTGCAAAGATCGCAGGTCACGTCGGTGGCGTAAATTTTCCCGCGAAATCCGTCTTTATATAATTTCGGAAGCATTCCCGAATGGTCAATATGTGCGTGGGTCAAAAAGACAGCGTCGATCTCTGCAGCGTTTACAGGAAGCGGAATATTCTGAAAAACGTCCTTCCCCTGTTCCATGCCGCAATCTACCAAATAGAACCGTCCGTTGACTTCTAATAACGTACAGCTTCCCGTTACTTCGTGGGTCGCTCCGATAAACTGAATCCTCATAAACACCTCATACTGCGTAAAAGTTTCGGCTCGTTCTGTTTTTATTATAACACACCTTGCCGTTGATGTCAATGTTTCCCGTAAATTAGATGCCCTTTTTTTCGAATTATTCCAAAAAAATGCCCGTTGCAATGCAACGGGCGGTTTTATTATCCGAATAATTTCAAAAATACGTCGGGGAAGAAATAGGCAAGGATTGCCATAATAAGCGCCGCCAGAAAAACACCCAATATTGCGGCAAGCAACGAGCGTTTTTTATCCAAATTCAAGAGAGCGGCAATGAGAGAGCCTGTCCAAGCACCGGTTCCGGGCAAAGGAATTCCCACGAACAACAGAAGTCCCCAAAAGGACGCCTTTCGAATCTGCTCACTCTTCTTTCCCGTGGCTTTGGATTCCAACTTCTCCACCATAGGACGAAACAGTTTCCAACGCTTCATCCAATTAAACACCGGTGTGATGAGCCATAAAATAAAGGGAATGGGAATCAGGTTTCCGGGAATGCAGATGGCAAACGCCTTCCACAGAGGAAATCCGTAGAGACTTGCCAAGATCATTCCGCCCCGCAATTCCAAAATGGGCATCATGGAAACCAAAAGAACGATCAACTCCGCCGGAAGAACTCCCGCAAGATTTTCGTTCATCCAATTCGCAATCGTTTCGGTCATACGTCTTCTCCTATGCAATACAAAACCCTGCCTCGGTAGAAGCAGGGTCTGATAAACGGTTTATTATTCAGCGGCGAATTCAGCAGCCAGGCGGGACTTTTTACGAGCAGCACAGTTGGCATGAATCAAACCCTTAGCGGCGGCCTTGTCAACCAAAGAATAAGCCTTCTGAAGGTTTTCCGGGGACTTTTCCGCTTCAAGAGCTTTCAACTGAGTGCGGAACGCGGACTTCTGCATTTTGTTCTGCAGGTTCTTCGTCTCGTTCACCAAAACACGTTTCTTGGCAGATTTAATGTTGGGCATCTGCTTTCACCTCCGTTATACTTTCCGGGAGTTATCCCCGTCAATTTCATATTCAGCACGATATATTATATCACAAATTAACACAAGATGCAAGTGTTTTTTTTCAATAAAATAGGAATTCTTTGTGAACTTTCCAAGAAAAGCACCTTATTTTGCCTCGTAAATCTTCATATCTCCCTTTTTGACCCAACCTAATTTCCGAAAAACCGTATCGAAGGAAAGGGTCAGGCCCGCGGGGAGAAGGAAGTGCATCACAAGAACTTCCAACAAAAAGACCCAAAGTTTTGCAGAAGACGCCATAGCATCGTAAGCGCCGAACTGACCTACCAATCCGCTGGTGCCCATACCGGCGCCAAAGGACGTGTTGGTCATGCGCAGCAATGCGGCGGAAATGGGACCTAACACGGCAGACGCCAAAGTAGGAGCCAACCAAATGGCGGGACGGCGAAGGATATTGGGGAATTGAAGCATGGACGTTCCGAACATTTGAGACAGGGTTCCTCCCAATCCGTTATCCCTCCAAGAAGCCACGGCAAAGCCAACCATCTGACAACAACAGCCCACGCAAGCGGCACCGGCGGCAATTCCGTCCAGACCGATCATAATGCAAAGAGCCGCGGAAGAGATGGGAGCCGTCAGAGCCAAACCGACGATGACCGCCACCGCCATGCCCATCCAAACAGGTTGCAATTCCGTGGCACCGTTGACCAAAGCACCCAGCGCCGTCATGAACTTATTCAGCCAAGGTCCTACGAAAACCCCCACCAATCCACCGGTGACAATGGTAATCATGGGCGTAATAATAATATCGAGTTTGGTCTTCCCTGCCAAAATATTACCCAATTCCGCACCTACGAGAGCGGCAATAAAGGCACCAACGGGGCCGCCGAAAACGTAACCCACGGCACCTACGGCGGCGGAAGAAAACATGGTCAAAGGTTTGACCTTCAACCCCCACGCCACGGCAACACCGATGGCGGCGCCCACCACGTGATCGCCTTTCACCACGGCGGCAATATCGTTCAATACGGACAATCCGGGAATTTTGGCAAATTGGGAAAGAATCAGTCCCAAAATCAGGGAAGAAAACAACCCCAAAGCCATAGCACCCAGCGCATCCACAAAATAGCGTTTCAGTATTTTTTTAATGGCGTCCATACTACTCTCCATTTTTATTACGCAACAAAATCCGTGGAATTTTGACAGTTTTCCAAGGTTCTTCCATTATATCACAATTTCTCCCAAAAAGCAATACTTTATAAAAAAAAGATTCCGGGATAAACTAAGAAAAAAAGGAGAAATGCTATGAACCCGAGAACCGACCTTGCCGTGGAAGCGGCGGAATTAAAGCAATTAAGTGAAAAGGACGGATTTTTGGAAACGGTGACAACCGGTGCCATTCCCGTATCCAAGGTGCGCATCGTCAACGAAAACGCCGCCAATCTAACGGGAAAACCCGTGGGGAATTACGCCACGGTATTTTTTGACGGAGCCTTTTCCGACGAGGAATTGTTTGAACAAGCCGTCAACCGCACGGCGGAATTGATTCGGGAATTTTTAAAAGACTGCCGTTCGGTGTTGGCAATCGGGCTGGGAAATGCGGAGATGACCGCCGACGCATTGGGTCCAAAGGTCATTGACCGCCTCATTGTGTCCCGCCACTTAAAAGAGCAATTACCCGAGTTATACCGAGAATTGTCCTTGGGGGAATTGTCCGCGCTGCGTCCCGGTGTTTTGGGGCAAACGGGCATCGAAACGGCGGAATTGATTCGTGCCACCGTAGACACGGTAAAACCCGACGCGGTCTTGGTTTTTGACGCCTTAGCGTCCCGACGGGTCAAGAGACTATGCGCCACGGTACAAATCAGCGATACGGGAATTACTCCCGGTTCGGGGGTGGGAAATCATCGCTCAAGAATCGACAAACAGAGTTTGGGTATTCCCGTCATCAGCATCGGCGTACCCACCGTAGTCGACGCGGCTACTTTAACCGCTGACGCGTTGGAAAAGGTGCGGGAAGAAATCCCGAGTCATTCCGCAAAATATTTGGTGGATACCTTAGCACAAGACGAAGGTACTCGCCTTCGAGAGCTTTTGGGGGGATACGAAAACAATCTGGTGGTGACGCCTCAGGACATTGACGCCCTCATTTCCCGCACGGCAAAAATGCTGTCGGAAGCGGTCAATATTGCGGTGCATAAAATCAATCGGAAGGAAATTGACGTTCTCGCAGGCGTATAAATGGCAGGAATCGGGAATAAAATGTTGGTATGACAGCGGCTCCGAGGTCTCCTCGGAAACAAGAGAAGGAGAAGGAAAACCATGACGAATTTAAAATGGGCAATCCTGTGTTCAGCCCTTGGAGCAATGATTACGGGGGTGATTCTGTGCAGTACGTCAATCGTCCCCACGACCGCCCTGTCATACGGTGTGGGTCCCCAGATACGCTCTCTGTCTGCCCGGGCACTCACCGGAGCAATCCCGGTACTTCCGTCGACTCCGCAAAGCGAGGCGGGGTCGACGGAAGAACCAAACCCCGAAACGGAGATTCTTTCTTTACAAGCCTTTGCTTCGGCGCCCGTATTTCAGCCGACAGACTTTTCCGTAACGGTTCCCGAAGCACCCGACGGCGCGGAAGCGATTGTGACAAAGCAGTACGCTTCTTCGCTTTCGGTGAACAATTCCACGTCACAAGAAATTGATATAGACGATCTGTTACGTCACGTGCCCGATCTTGATTTATCGGGAGACGGACCGCAGATTCTCATTGTACATACGCATACGTCGGAATGTTATAACGAAACGGGGCAAGATTGGTACGTCGATCAATCCACCCGAACCACCGACAACAGCCGCAACGTGGTACACATGGGAGAGATTCTTTCCGCCGCTTTGACAGAGCGAGGTTATGGCGTTGTACACAGTCAAAAGCGGCACGATAAAGATTTTAACTCCTCTTACGACCGGTCTTTGGAAACGGTAAAAGAATATTTGGAAAAATATCCTTCCATTGCCGTGGTCATCAACTTCCATCGGGATTCTCTCATTGACAGCGGGGGAACCAAATATCGCCCCACGGTAAATATCAACGGAAAACAAGTTGCCCAAATTATGTTTCTCATGGGAGTGGGAAACAACACTTATCCTCACCCGAAATGGAAGGAAAATCTTTCCTTGGCGGCGCGGATTCAAAAGGAAGCAGACGACGCCTATCCCGGATTGATGCGTCCCATTCTGGTTCGGGCATTGCGGTACAATCAGTATCTCTCCAACGGCGCTCTTCTGGTGGAGTTAGGGGGATGCGGAAACTCTCCCGCGGAAGCGGAAGAGGCGGCAAGACTGTTTGGGGAACTCTGCGCAAAAGCGTTGGATAAGATTCGGGAGGCGAAGACATGAAAAGGCTTTTGTGCGCGATTCTTTCCTGCATTTTTCTGTTTTCCGCGGCGGTGATTTGCCGGGCAGAAAATTGCAGTGCAAAAGCCGCCGTGGTCATGGAGCAAACCACGGAAACGGTTTTATATGAAAAAAGCGCAGATGAAAAACTCCCTCAAGCGTCTACCACAAAAATTATGACTGCCCTGTTGGTTCTTCGCTTGGCGGCTCCGGAAGATAAAATTACCGTTTCTCCCTCGGCTGCATCTGTGGAAGGGTCGCAGTTGGGGTTGGCGGAAGGAGATACTCTTTCGGTGCGGGATCTGTTGTACGTTTTAATGCTGAAATCGGGAAACGATGCGGCGGAAGCCTTGGCGGAAGGGCTTTGCGGAAGCGTGAACGCCTTCGTGGAAAAAATGAACGAAACGGCACGGGAATTGGGATTAAAAAACACGCTGTTTCAAAATCCCCACGGTCTTCCCGCAGAAAATCATTACACCACCGCTCGGGACTTGGCGCGGCTGACGGCGGCGGCGTTAGAATCGGAAGAATTTTGCAAGATCGTTTCGACGAAGCAAGCAAAACTTACTTATAAAAATATGGTTATTTCCAATTCCAATCGACTTTTGGGAATTTGTGACGGCGTTTTCGGCGTTAAGACCGGTTTTACCAAAAAGGCAGGGCGATGCTTAGTCACTGCGGCAGAGCGAAAGGGCGTTCGTCTTATTTGCGTGACCCTGAACGACGGCAACGATTGGCAGGATCACGCCCATCTTTACGACACGTGTTTCGAACGGGTGGATCGGTGCGAGATCGTTCCCGCGCAAGGCTACGGCGGAATCGTCTCTGTGTTGGGCGGAGACGGAGATGCAACCGTCAAAAACAGTCTTCCGCTGACGGCAATCACCGTAGACGGTCAACCCTTGCCCTATACCCTGATGCCCAAAACGATCCCTCGCCTCTTTGCTCCCGTAGAACGAGGGAAAACCTTGGGATATCTGCAAGCGGTTTCGTCGATAGGCAGAGTTTTTTCATCTTCTCCTCTAAACGTTACCCACACGGTGTTGCAAAAAAAAGAGGAAAGAACCTTTCGTGGCTCTTTCCCCGTAAAATTACGAAAATTATTTCGGGCACTTATTTCAGAAATTGCTTTTTAAAACGGCGTTCGTGCTCCGATTGACTTCTTTGACGGCGGTTGCGGTAAGCGGCTGCCGTCGCGGATTTTTGCGCCGAAGATTTTCTCACTTTGCGCACGTATGGAATTCCCACGCTGTTCAACAGCGCTTCCTTTTCCTTTTCCGAAAGAGGTCGATATTCTCCCGGTTCCAAATGTCCGATGGAAACCGCCCCTTCAGAGATGCGCTTCAAAAGCATAACTTCCAATCCGAGGATTTCACAAATCCGGCGAATTTCCCGATTTTTTCCTTCGGTAATGGTAACGTGGAGCACCGTCTTCCCTTCCGATTCCTTTTGCACCGTAACGCCGGCGGGCTGGGTCTTTTCTCCATCGTCCAAGACCACGCCTTCCCGGAAGCGGCTCAATTGATCCAAGGAAACTTCCCCTCGCACCGTAACCCGATAGGTCTTAGGAACGGCGTGGGAAGGGTGGGTCAGACGTTGCGCCAGATCTCCGTCGTCGGTCAAAATCAAAAGACCTTCCGAATCCCGATCCAAGCGTCCCACGGGATAAACGCGTCCCTTGATGCCCTGAATCAGATCGGCAACAACACTACGGTCATCCTGAGCTTTCATGGCAGTAATCACGCCTCGAGGTTTATAGAAGATAAAATAGCGTTTTTCGGCGGCTCTGGGACGAATCCGCTTTCCGTCACAGTAGACGGAATCGGCAAGGGGATCCACGTCCATGCCGATCTCGGCGGGCTTTCCGTTGACGGTAATTCTTCCCTCCCGGACAAGTTCCTCCGCGGCTCTGCGGGAACAGATTCCGCTTTCCGCGACAAATTTTTGAATTCTCATAGTGTCCTTTCTACTCTCAAACACGCGTTACGGAGTATTATTAGGGGTATTGTTATCAATGGTCTGCGACGGTGTTCCCGTATCGGAAACGGAAGAGGTGTCCGTAGGTTGAGAAGCGGAATCGGTAACACTGTTGGTGCTTCCGGCTCCCGTATCCGTTGCCGTCCCCGAATCGGTGGTCGTACCCGAAGTCGTTCCCCCCGAGGTCTGAGTATTGGTAGCAGTATCCGTCGTTACCGGCGGGGGTGCGTTAGGCGTAAATACGTGAGGCGTTGCAGAAGGAGCGTGTACGGTACACAGGCAGTTTGCCAAATGACCGTACAAAGAAGTTGCCGGGGTCTCCCCTTCGGGAACCATCGCCGTATAGACCGGCAAGGTAGCGTGAGAGTACAGAACGTTCTGTGCCGTTAAGCGGGGACAAATATAGCCGGCATCACCGATCTTCACCGACGCGGGGAAGGAACGGTTCAGATCAACGTAGGTCTTTTGGGTCGCGGTGGGACAACCTTCGTGAGCAATTTTGCCCGAAGCGTCACAAACGTACAACTGATGGTGCACGTTACAGGTTTCCGTGGGTTGCGTTCCTTCTTTGTAGTAGAAGGTTTCAACACAAGTTCCCTGTTGGTCGGTAGCGCAGTAAGGACCGGGCAGTTTTCCGCTCTTCCAACAAACGGAACGAGAGACGATGCCCGAAGGCTTTTCAAAGGTACTCTTTTTGATTCCTTTCTGCTCGTGGACCTTGGTCATAACCTCGTTCCACATCTTGAAATGATGGGTATTTTCCAACTCGTGAGGCGTATCGTATCCCCACCAAATGCCCGCCAAGTAGTCGTTGGTGTATCCCACAAACCAGCGGTCTTTGTAAGAAGAAGTGGTTCCCGATTTTCCGGCGGTGGCAATATCCTTCAACCGAGCGGCGCCGGCAATGTTATAAACCGAGGATTGCAGAATGTCGGTCATCAAAAACGCGGTTTGCTCGGAAAAGACCGCTTCCCGCTCCACGGGATTTTCCAAAACGGTCTTTCCGTCGTATCCCACAATACGGCTGTAAGAACGATACGAGGTGTACATACCCTCTCCGGCAAATACCGTATAAGCGGTAGTTATTTCCCGCAGAGTCACCCCGTCGGTCAAAGCACCTACGGAGAGAGGCGCCAAAGAAGTGCTGTCGTCTTCCACAAGGGTGGTAAAATGCAAAGAGTTGATCAGAAAATCGTAGGAATTCTTTATTCCGACCATTTTCAATCCCCACGCGGCGGGGGTATTCAACGACCGAGCAAGGGCCTTTTTCACCGAAACCAATCCGGCGTAGGTCTTATCGTAGTTGCTGGGCCAGAAGGATTTTTCTTCCTTGTTATACGTGACGGGAATATCATCAATGGGCATTCCCAAAGTCATCAAATTGTTTTCAATGGCGTATCCGTAAACGCTCAAGGGTTTGATGGACGAGCCGGGCTGGCGGGGAGTATCTGCGGCGCGGTTCAAATTCAAAGACCTGGTCTTTTCACCCCGTCCGCCGATGACGCCCAAAATGTCACCCGTCTCCGGATCCATGACCATCATAGCAACTTGGGGGATTTCCGTTTCTCCCTTTTCGTTGACGAAGGTATCCTTATTAGAACCGGTGTATTTGAAATTTTCCTCATTGGAGAAATATTCTTCCATCATGGTCTGCAAGGAAGGATCCACGCAGGCATAGATCTGCAATCCGCCGTGGTACAGCAGATTGGTAGCTTCCGCCTCGGTATATCCCTTTTCGGTCTGCAGATCCCGAAGAACGTCCCGAATGACCATATCGGTGTAATAGTTGTACAGGAAAATACCTTCTTCTTCCGATTCGGTCTCTTCCCGTTTTGCGTCCAGATCCACCAAATTCAGGTCTTGCTTGGAATATTCGTCGTACTCTTCCCGAGTCAGATACCCCTGCTCGTGCATAAACCACATGGTATCGTTGCGACGTTTTTTGTTATTTTCCGGGTGTAAATAAGGATTATAGGAGCTGGGAGATTTTGTAATACAAATAATTGCCGCACCTTCGGTCACCGTCAACTCGCTGACGTCCTTCCCGAAGTAGATCTCGGCGGCGGCGGAAATTCCGTTGGCGCTCTGTCCGAAATAGACGGTGTTCAGATAGTATTCCAAAATCTGATCTTTATTGTATCTGCGCTCGATATACAACGCCTGAAGCATTTCCTTGACCTTACGACCGACACCGTAATCGTCGTCCCCGGTCATATTCTTAATGACCTGTTGGGTCAAAGTGGAACCGCCGGCGGCACGGTCACTGCTCTTGGTGATCTTGCTCATAGCGTATTCGATGACCGCCTTGACGGTACGAATGGGGTCCACCCCGCTGTGCAGATAAAACCGCTGATCTTCCAAAGCAACGGTGGCTTTCTTTACGTGATCGGGAATTTCCGTATCAGACACCCAAACGCGGGTGCCGGATTTACTTTGAATCTCCTGATAAATATAATCCTCGCCCGTAACGGGGTCGGTGGCGTAAATGAAAGAAGAGTAGTCCAAGTCCATGGACGCGAAACGCTCGTCCAACTCCGTATCGGAGAAGGAATAAACCACGGCGGCGGCAATTCCCAGCGTAACTACGCCGATCATACAGCAAATTAAAAATACGTGCAGAGCAACAACACCGAAGCTATGCCAAAAACGGGCGGCACCGGTGCGGCGTTTGGTATAATGCTCAGGATCGGATACCCACAAAGGCACCTGTCCTTCGGGGAATTCGGAAGGGTCGGGTAATCTCTTTTTCCGACGGAAGGAAGGATCGTTCAATTTCCGCATAAAGGCAAAAAAGCGATCCGAAAAACTGCCCGGTGCAGAACTTTTTTCCGCAGAAGACTTACGAGAGCGCTCTTGCTCCATACGGCGGCGAACCCGAGAGCCCACCTCGTTTTCATTCCGTTCCTTTTGGGAAGGATCTTCAAAAGGATTCATACAAAACCTCCTATATTGGAGTGATAGATTCGAGTACAAACTTTCATTTTATATTATACACTATTTTTTCTGAAATTGCAAGAGGGTTTTCACATTTAACACACTAAGTTCCGATATTGCGCATTTTTCAGCGGTTTCCCAAAAAAAATCGCCCCGAAGGGCGATTTTCACACGTCATGTTTAATTGTTACTCCGTTGGCACCCGCAGCCACGAACCACGCCGACGGCGTTGGCGTTGCGGGAAGAAGCGCCGGGGAGAGAAGCGTTGCAGCAATCCTGTCCTGCGTACAGATCAAAGCCGTCCATTCCGCAAGCGCAATCGTCTTTCAGTTCTGCACCGTTGAAACGAATCAAGGTATTGCGTACCACTTCCGCAAAGACCAAGGGGGTGATTCCCAAGGTTGCGGTGAGGTTAACGGCAATTCCGTTACAAGGATCACCCTCGTCGGTGACAGTCACGGAAAGCTGAGGATTGATAACCTGGGCAGTTCCGCCGAACCGGAAGGATAATACGGGAGCATTGCCGTACTCAATGCAAGGAATATTCGCCTCTGCAATGGCAAAGGACGTGGACTGCTCAATGGGAAGCGCCACGGCTTCGTTGTTGGCAATATAGACCTTAAAGCGATACAAGGTTCCGCAGGAACGGACGACGCCTTCAAAGCCAAAGCGCACTCGGAATTCCAACGTGTTAATATCCTGAAGCAGAATAAACGCTTTGGAGCCGAGGCATTGAGCGGTACAGACGGGATTCAGTAATTCACCGATAATATTGGAGATATCGGCGGTATAACGTCCGTTGTTTTGGGTCACACCGGCAACGGCAGAACCATTCACCGTTACGTTTGCGGGGGTGATGATGGCGGAATCTTCGCCGGGAGCGGCGGGTTCGTTAACCGAAAAACAATCCAACTGCACGTAAGATTTTTGAATTTCAAAAACCGCGTCCGCCGTCAATCCGTTGGGGCAGCAACAACCACCGAAGCAGGGGGTCAGCTCGTAACTGCTGACAAAATTGTCGGGGGTCGCCGTGGTATCCAAAGGATAAAAAATGGAAGAACCCGTTGCCTTATGCGCCGAAAAAATCTTGTCGACGTAGGCGGCAAGAGCACCGTCTTTGTTCCACGAAAGAACTTCGGGACAAAAAGGCTTTCCGCAAGCAGAAACGTCGGGACAAAGGAGTATGGGGGTCGCTTGGGTTGCGTTGCAATTATTACATTTCATAGAGTAAAGCATCCTTTACGATGAATTACATATCTTGCGATATGTACCCCCTACCGTATCTTATGCGGCGCCGTCGAATGTTGTCAAAAAAATTCCCCCTCGTTGAGGGGGAAAATATTGTTTTATCAGATTTTCAGGCTCATGGCTTCCTTGATCTTCGCCACGTTTTCATCACCGATCATATTGGCTCGGGCACTGCCGGAATTGACGATCTCTTTGACTTCGTTCATATGATTTTCGTAATAGGCGCGGCGCTCCCGGAAGGGATCCAACAATCCGTTCAGCTTCTCTGCCAAACGCTTTTTGCAAGCGACACAGCCGATCTCTCCCGCCTTACAACGTTCGCAAATATCTTCGTATTCCTCTTCATTGAAGACCTTGTGGTACTTGCTGACGGCGCAAATATCGGGGTGCCCCGGATCCTTCGCCCGAATACGGGACGCATCGGTGACGGCAAGACGAATTTTTTCACTGACCGTCTCGGCGGTATCAGACAAATAAATAGCGTTACCCAAGGATTTGCCCATTTTACTGTTTCCGTCCAGCCCCATCAGACGGGTACAGGAAGAAAGCATTGCTTTTGGTTCCAAAAGATGCGTACCGTACAGATCGTTCATACGGCGCACCAACTTGCGGGCAATTTCAATATGGGGGAGCTGATCTTCTCCCACGGGGACCAATTCTGCGTTGCAGAAGGTGATATCCGCCGCTTGACTGACGGGATATCCCAAAAATCCGTAAGTCATATCGTTATAACCGTAGTTTGCCGCTTCGGTTTTAATGGTGGGATTGTGACGCAGCGTATTTACGCTGACCAGCATGGAATAAAACACCGTCAATTCTGCAATCGCCTTAATCTGCGACTGTTGAACGAAGGTGACTTTATTGGGATCCAGACCCACGGAAAGGTTGTCAATGGCAACGTCGTAGATACTGCCGTTGATCAGGGAAGGATTTTCAAAGTGCGTCGTCAGCGCCTGAATGTCTGCCATAAGAATGAAGGTTTCGTAATCGTTCTGAAGACGAACCCGATTCTGCAAACTGCCTACGTAATGCCCCAAATGAAGCTTACCCGTGGTGCGGTCTCCCGTAAGAATCCGTTTTTGTTGAGCCATATACACGATCTCCCATACACTTTTTCATGTTTACAGTACATTATAACACATCATTGGAAAAAAATCAAGAGCTTTTCCCGTGACTTTTTCAGGAACTACAAACTTTTTTGGACTTTTTTTCAAAGGGAGAAAAAAAATTGTTACTATTTTGGAAACTTTTGCAATTACGTCTTGCATTTTCTCCCAAAATAGTGTATTGTAAGGGCAGAGAGTATTTTACTGTTTCCAAATAGGGAAGAGAGAGATATCCACCATGTCCTTTAACGTAAACAAAGTTCAACTGCATTTCGGACTGAAAAAACCCGTTCGAATTCTGCACTTGACCGACGTTCACCTGTCCCTTTCCGACGAACGGAACAACGAAGACATGATTCCCTACGCCGCAAAACGTCGGGACGTCTTTTTCAGAGAAGCGGAATTTCCCGAACGGGATCCCGTGGGTTATCTGCAAGAAGCCATGGAATATTCCAAAAGCTTCGACTGCACCGTATTCACCGGGGATGTCGTGGACTTTAATACCTACAAAAACTACGACACCGTCAAGGAGATCCTTGCCGGAAAGGACTACATGTTCTGCGCCGGGAATCATGAATTTACCCCCAAGCCGGGAACCGATTCCATGGAACTCAAGCGGGGATCCTGGGATTACGTACAATCTCATTTCCGCGGGAATATGCACATTGAAAGCCGGGTCGTAGGCGGTGTCAATATTATCACGGCAGATAACGGTTTCCGCATGTGGACAAAGGAACAGTTGGAAGTGATCAAACGCGAAGTATCCCGTGGACTTCCCATCATCGTCTTCTGCCACGTTCCCATCGCCGACGGAATGACAACGGTCGAAAACAAAGATTCTGCTCGCAGATTGGGATACACCGAAGAAGAAATTCAGCAAAGCGCCGAAACGGCTCAGTATCTGAGAGACGAACCCCTCGTCAAAGCCTTCTTTGCCGGACACGGTCACCACAACCATTATTGGGATTTCCACGGAAAACCCTCTTATATGACCGGCGGACTGTTTAAAGGCATTTTAACGGAAATTACCGTTGACTAATAAAAAAGGAGATTGTATCATGAACCTGCAAAGCCAAAAATTTCATTTCCATTTCGGATTGGAAAAACCCGTTCGGATTTTACACTTAACCGACGTTCATCTGTCTCTTGCGGACGATATTGACGGAGACGACATGAAAGAACACGCCGCTTCCCGCCGGGACACCTTTTTCCGGGAAGCGAATTTTCCCGAACGGGACCCGGTAGGTTATTTGGAAGAAGCCATGGAATATTCCAAGGAATTCGACTGCACCGTCATTACCGGAGACCTAATGGACTTCAACTCCCATGCAAACCGGGAAGTAGCGAAAAAAATTCTTGCGGGACACGATTATCTGTTCTGTCCCGGAAGTCACGAATTTGCTCCGAAGGTCGGGATTCCCGATACCTTTGAATATAAAAGAGAACATTGGGACGAAGTACAATCGGTCTTCCGCGGCGATATGGAATTTGAAAGCCGCATCGTAGGCGGGGTCAATCTGGTCTCCATGGATAACAGTTTTTACGTTTGGACGCAAAGACAATTTGATCTGCTGAAACAAGAAGTTGCAAAAGGTCTTCCCATCGTGCTGTTCTGCCACTGTGCATTCAACAGTCCCTTCCTGAATCAAACCACCGATCGGTTCGGTTCCTTATCCCGCCCGAAGGAAGTATCGGATTTTACCAACGAAGTCAATCGATATATCTACAACGAACCTCTCATCAAAACGGCGTTTTCCGGACATTACCACGGCTTGGGCGGAACAGCCTCTGTGGGAGAAAAAGAAGGCTACGTTCTGGCACCGCTGTTTAAAGGCTTCGTCGGAGAAATCATCATCGACTAACAAATCTAAGGAAAATATACGATGCACCATTTAAAAAGCAAAGTAGTAAATTTTCATTTTGGATTGAAAAAGCCCATTCGAATCTTGCATATCACAGACGCACATCTTTCCCTTGCCGACGACGTGGACGGAGACGAAATGAAAGAGTATGCCGCCCGTCGGCGCAACGTGTTTTTTAACGAAGCAAACTTCCCGGAAAGAGACCCCGTGGGATATTTGGAAGAGGCTATGGAATATTCCAAAGAATTCGACTGTACGGTTTTTACCGGGGACGTTTTGGACTGCACGTCTCATGCAAACCTTGAAACGGTAAAACGCGTTCTTGCAGGGAAAGACTATATGTTCTGTGCCGGAAATCACGAATTTTGTCCTAAAGTCGCCTTCGAAAGAAAAACGCCCCGTATTAGTGGGGTTGCACACTTGGAGCTTTGATCGCTTCAATCAAGAGAAACGTATGGTACCTTGGGCAGAACAAAACGATTTTAATCTGTTGCTTCCCGAATTTCGCGGTCCCAACCGAATCAAGAACCCGAACTGCACCCGGGCTTGTGCCTCCGACCTTGCGTTACGTGACGTGAAAAACGCCATCGATTACGCCGTTCGGGAAGAAAATGCAGACCCGAATCACATTCTTCTTTACGGAGAAAGCGGCGGTGGACACATGGCGTTAATGATGGCGGGATACATTCCGGAATATTTTGAAGCCATTGCCGCCTTCGTCCCGATTACCGATTTGAAAAAATGGGCAGATTACAACGAAAATTACCGTGCCCACATTTTAGCGTGTTGCAGCAACAGCGAAGAAGAATTGGCAAAACGGTCTCCTATGTCTTATATTGATACCATTGCAAAAGCTAACGTGAAAATCTTTCATGGGAAATACGACCGCAGCGTGCCTTGTACCCACAGCGTGGAACTATACTGTGCCATTTCAGAAAAATATCCCGACTCCCGCGTCTTTTTGGACATCTTTGACGGAGGTCATCAAACCGACGAGAACCAAGCACTGTATTGGCTGTTGTCCCAATACAAGAAAACGGAAGAAAAACACGATATTACAGGCTGATACGAAAGACAACTGACAATCCTATTTAAAACGACGCCCAGCAGAACGGTCTTCGACGCCGTTGGGCAAGATTGCTTCGAGGCACAAAAGATGCCGCACGGAATCGTTCCGTGCGGCTTTTTGTTGCGATTTCTATTCTTTCGAGCGTTTGCGGTACTGTCCCGGAGTCTGAGAAAAATATCGCTTAAAGGTGCGGATAAAATGCGCACAATCGTTAAATCCGCAAAGGTCGGACACTTCCTTGACCGAATGCCCTTGATTCAAACAACGTTGTGCCAAAACCATGCGTTCCCGCAAAATATACTGATAGACGGAAATGGACAGATATTCCTGAAACTCTTCGTTTAGCTTGGTTCTTCCCATACCAACCTGCCTGGCGATGTCACACAGAGAAATATTTTCCGAAAGATGCTCCGAAATGTATGCCATGGCACGGGTAATGTTTTCTCCCGACGCCGTTCTTTGGGTCTGCGGTCGATTTTCCAATAAATACAAAATTTCCGACAGAAAATACCGAAAGGTATTCAGCACTGTTTCGGACCTCAAATCGCCCTTTGCTTCTTCAATTAGGATCTCCAGCCGCGCACCTACCGAAAAGAGCCAATCCACTTGCGCGTCCGTCAAAGGAACGAGAACAACCGATTGCTCAGCACAGCGACAGATCTGATGAGAAAGAGATTGCAAGGCAAAGGGAAGGGACTCCCTCAAGGAGATCATATACTTCTCGTAAGCGGTATCCCGGTGATTAAATTGAGCGTGAGGGCACCCGTTTTTATATAGGATCAAACAAGGTGTTTCCCTCGTAAAATGAACGTCTTGCGAAATTACGGTAATCCGCCCGGAACGAATGAGACAAACTTCACAATAATCATGGCTGTGAAGCAACGGCTCATCGGGCGTTCCGAACATTTCCAGATTCGGATGAAAATGATATCCGTCCGCCGCAGACAACGCCGGCAAAAGCAAATATTCCAAGCAACGATGTTTCTCCATGAAATCGCTCCCTTCCTGAGATATATCTTTAAAATAGCATAAGTTCTCTTTTTTTGTCAAGAGACTTTTTCCCCATTTCCGCAAAATTTCACAAAACGGTCGAATGTACAATTTTTATGGCAGTTTTTACATTGACAAATATAAATTCCATGATAAAATATTATTATGAACAACTTTCCCGAAGGAGGCATTATGAAACTTTTACAGATTCATCCGTCGGACACCGTGGCAGTCGCCGTTGAACCCTTGAAAGCAGGCACAGAATATTCCGTAGGCGAAAACACCGTCGTAGCAAAAAACGATATCCCCGCAGGGCATAAAATCGCCCTCAACCCCATAAAAGCGGGAGAAAACGTTATAAAATACGG
>JAZSJP010000075.1:0-2925 GCA_045534395.1 Eubacteriales bacterium
AAAGGCTATTACAGAGCAGATCAAGGGTATCCTTACCAACCCGACGCTTCGCAGAACGATGGTGCAGACCAAGGAAAAACCGGTACAAAAATACGTAGGAATCATCCATTTCAAATATCGGATTCCCAAAGCGATAATTTCCGGCTCGTTGGTGTAGATACGCATGATCCAACCGGGAACAAGCACCGTTGCCACGGTAAATACAAGGCTGAACACCAAGGCAAAGCGGAGCATAATGGTGATAGATTTTTTCAGGGAAGAAAGATCCCGCATTCCCCAAAACCGCGACGTCAACACCGAAGCACCCATTCCGATGCCCATACAAAAAATCATGAACAGGTTGATAAACTGCCCCGCCAAGGAAGAGGCGGACAGCTGCGCGTCTCCCATGGAACTGAGCATGACTGTATCCATGAGGTTAATCCCTACAGTAATCATCGACTGCAGAGAAATGGGAACGGCAATCTTCAACATTTTTCGGTACAGTTCTTTGTCTCCCCAGCAATCACGGAGACGCAATTTTTCCGTCAAGATCAAGATCCTTTCTTTTCACGCCAAAAAGAAAGAGCCTCTCGGCGAAGCTCTTCTTCTTAGATTACATCAAATAAATTATATTTTAGAATATCCGTAACTGTTCACCAACGCGTCGATCTTCTGACCGGATTTGCAGATGGGACAGTCGTGGGTGGGGTAGCTTTCGTACCCTTCCAAATCGTCTTTGTCAAACACGGCACGGACGGGGAAGCCGTCACATTCGGAGATGGTTGCAAAAATGGCGGAAACGCCGGCAACTCTGCCGTTATAATACCGGATTGCTTCAATGGCGGCGCGGGCGGAATACCCGGTGGTAACCGATGCACACAGAATCAAAACGTTTTTCCCCTTGATCATGGGAACGATATTTTCCCGGAACAACAACTGACTGCCGGTGGTATGCTCCGGCGTTACCACGTAAATGGTCTGATGAGCGTTGAGATTGGTAAAATCTGCCTTAGTTAACTCGTTGGCAAGGCAGGTTCCGATGACCTCGGTTCCGTCCAAGCAAAGAATGGTATCCACGATGGTACTATGGTTGTAAAAGGAAACAATTTCTTTGGCAACTGCCTGAGCTTCCGACAAGCGAGACTTTTGGGTAGTCACGTCAATATAATAATTGATATGACTGTGATTGGTAGCGAAATGCCCCTTAGAGACCCGAAGGAATAAGTTGCGGTTTTTTGTACGGATTTTGAAGGAATTTTGAGTAGGCATAGGCGTTTGCTCCTTTTTTTTCATTATATCATAAGATTGGTTTTCTGTCAAGGGATATGACAAAAAAAGAGCAGAAAATTTTTCTGCTCTTTTCTCTTATTTCAGCGTTACGTGCTCCGTCACGAAATCTTCCCGAGCATCGGGGCGATAGGTGGATACCGTAACGTTATCCAAGGTAAGTCCGTCAATATAACGGAAATAAATCCCCTTTGCCGGAAGGATCTCACCGTAAACGTACACCTCGGGGTAAGGCGGATCAATATCCGGTACTTCCTTTTGATATTCCACCACACCGCCGTCCAATTTCAAATGAACGTTGCGCAAGGTAATATTTTCCAACGGCCGCTCCTTCAGACCGCAACAATTGGACGTCATTTGCCAATCGGAATATCTGCCGGAGATGGCACGTTCATCATTGGGTTCTGCCCCCGCATAAATCCAAGGATACTGACGGAAATCGTTTTTCATATAGGAAGCGTAGTTCCAAGCGGGAATACTGTAAGGCTCGTAGGGGCCGTCGGCAAAAATATTTTCCAAGGTCACGTTTTTAATCTGCCCAATTTCCCTTCCTTCGGGACCGCGCATACGCTTACCCAAATGGATAAACAAAGGTGCGTTTACGTTGACCATAGCGACGTTTTTCACCGTTAAACCGTCGATAACGGCTCCGTCCACACTTTCAATGGCAATGGCAGAGATGCGCGTGTCACGAATCTCAATGTCTTCCGCAACGATATCGTAAAATCCGCCGTTGGCTTCGGTTCCGAATTTCAATGCGTTGCAACGGCTCTTGATTTTACAATTCCAGACCCGGATATTCCGACATTCGTCAATGCGATTGAGGGTATAAGAAGATTTAAAAACGATGCCGTCGTCTCCCGATTCCACGTCACAATCGTAGATCTTTACGTTTTTGCAGTTGTCGGGAGAAATTCCGTCAATATATACGTACATTTTGATGCCGTGAATATCCACGTTGTTGCACCCGGCAAAGTAAATGGCAAGATCGGTCACGTTGTTAATATCAAGGTCACAAATCAAAACGTCGTTACACTCTTTTAAGGCAATACACTTGGGACCGCGGTGCAAAATGCGTTTCCCCCGCACACCATCCTCGTCCCAAACCGAACGCATATCAATTTTTGCTTTTCCCGAAAGAGAGATGTTGTTGCAATTCCGTCCCACGAACATGGAGAGATCAAAATAGGTGTGAGAGGCGTCCTGATAAGTGGGATAGTCGATTTCTTCCTGTTGAGCGTATGCATAAAAATCCAAGGCTCCGAGAATCTGCGTGCCGTCCTCAAATTCAATCTGCACGTTGCTTTTCAAAAACACCGTGGCAAGAACGTAGATTCCCCGAGGGAAATATACCGTACCGCCCCCCGCAAAAAAGCAAGCATCCACTGCTTTTTGCACGGCGGGAGAATCCAAAGTTATTCCGTCGCAAACGGCACCGAAGTCTATAACGTTAAACACTTTTTGTTCCATAAAACGAGACCACCTCTTTCCTATTCGTCATTATATCATAGCAGTCTTTTTTTGTCAAGAAAATCCGGAAAAATGTACAAAAAATCAGCCTCTGAACGTTCAGAGACTGATTTTTCCTGTGACGTGTGTATGTAAAAAGCAAAAATACGATGGGATTCCTTTTAGGATTCCATTATACCACATTTG
>JAZSJP010000026.1:0-2413 GCA_045534395.1 Eubacteriales bacterium
ATGTGTCTTGCAGAAGTTTCAACGATAACCTTTTTCATATAAGTTTACCCTTTCTTGTCGAAAATATGATTTTATTCCAACACAATATTATAACGGAATATTCTGAAAAAACATAGATAAAATTTTGAACAATTTGTGATATATTACTCAATGCCCAAAAGTTCCTTCAATTTCGCCTCATCAATGACGGGAATTCCCAAACTTTGGGCTTTCGTCAGTTTTGATCCCGCTTCTTCTCCTGCGACCACGTAATGGGTCTTTTTGGATACGGAACCAGAGACTTTTCCGCCTTCTTTTTCAATGAGTTGGGCGGCTTGCTCACGCTTGTATGTGGGAAGCGTTCCCGTTAAAACGAAGGTCAATCCGGCAACCTTCGTTCCGGCTTCTTCCGTGGTATCTTCAAAATTCAGTCCTGCTTGTCTCAGACGTTCAATGTAGTCTAAATTCTTTTGATTATCGAAATATTCCCGAATATAATGGGCGGTAATGGGTCCCACGTCTTCAATGACGCACAATTCTTCTTCCGTCGCCTTGGCAAGGTTGTCTAAAGTTCGGAAGGTTTTTGCCAAAATTTTCCCTGCTTTTTGTCCTACCTGACGAATTCCCAAAGCGTAAATCAGACGGTCCAATCCGCGGTTCCGACTTTCTTCCACAGACCGAAGCAAGTTATCCGCAGATTTTTCGCCGAACCGCTCGATTTTTGCAATTTCTTCGCGATTCAGATGATATAAGTCAGCCGCCGAGGAAATCAATCCTTTCTCAATAAAGATTTCAACAATGGACGTTCCCATGCCGTCAATATCCATGGCGTCCCGAGAAACGAAATGAACGATGTTTTTCGTCAGTTGCGCGGGACATTCGCTGTTGTCGCACCGCGTAACCGGACCTTCCGTAACCAATACGCTTCCGCAGACGGGACAATGGGTGGGCATTTCAAACTGTTTCGCATTTTTCGGACGTTTTTGGGGAACCGATCGTACGATCTCCGGAATGATATCTCCCGCCTTGTGCACCACGATGGTATCTCCGATGCGCACGTCTTTTTCGGCAATCATATCCTTGTTGTGAAGGGTTGCTTTTTCTACGGTGGTTCCCGCAAGTAAAATGGGATCGAAGATCGCCAAAGGCGTTAAAACGCCGGTTCGCCCCACGTTAATGCGAATCTCACGCAAGACCGTTTCTTTTTCTTCCGGGGGATATTTAAAGGCAATCGCCCATTTGGGGAACTTGGACGTGGATCCGAATTCCCTGCGCATGGAAAGATCGTCTACTTTAATAACGGCACCGTCAATATCAAAGGGAAGGGAAGATCGCATTTCTCCCAAAGCACGGATCTCCGCCATAACGTCGTCGATCTCATGAAAAACACTATGCTTCGGACTGACGGGAAAACCGTATTCCGCAAGAGCATCTAAGGTTTCTTTGTGAGAACGGAAATCTCTTCCTTCGCATAACTGCAAGTTAAATACAAAGATACTCAAATTTCGGGTCGCAGTTATCCTACTGTCCAACTGCCGCAGGGAGCCTGCTGCCGCATTGCGGGGATTTGCAAACAACGCTTCTCCGTTTTCTTCCCGGCGCTGGTTTAAATCCGCAAAGGATTTCTTCGGCATATACACTTCGCCTCGAACGATCAGCCGATGAGGTGCATTGGGAATGGACAAAGGAAGCGCCTTTACGGTTTTCAGATTTTCCGTAATATCTTCTCCCGTAATTCCGTCTCCTCGGGTGGCACCCCGAAGGAATTTTCCGTCCACGTATTCTGCCTCTACCGACAAACCGTCGATTTTTAATTCTACCACGTAGTTTGCTTGGGGAAACTGTTCTTTGATGCGCTTGTCAAAATCTCGAATTTCGTTTTCGGAAAAAGCATCTTGCAAACTTTCCATGGGAACTTCATGACGAATCGATTGAAATTGTTCCAATACCGCGCCACCCACACGAATCGTGGGGGAGTCGGCTCTGCGGAATTGAGGAAATTTTTCTTCCAAATCTTTTAATTCCCGCAAAAGCATATCGTATTCGTAGTCACTGACGATGGGCGCGTCTTCCACATAATATTTTCTGGAATAATAATTTAACTGCTCTGTCAGTTGGTTGATCCTGTTTTGCATAAGCGCTCCGCCCCGATTTCATAACTTTTCTTCTATTATAACTCAATCATGTGTTTTTTTTGTGAAAATTCGGAAATATTTTGTAAATTTTCTTTACAACTATTGAATAATGGAAAAAAATGTGATATACTACATGAGAATATGAAAAATTTTGTCTCAGCGAAGGGATTCGCCAGAGAAGAAGAAAGGTGACTACTATGACCAACAACAAAGCGGTCCTTCAATGGATCGACGAAGTGAAGGCTCTTGTCAATCACGAGAATTTTATCTGGATAAACGGAAGCAAAGAACAAACTGAG
>JAZSJP010000120.1:0-5917 GCA_045534395.1 Eubacteriales bacterium
CCTTGCCTTCGGTGCGTTGTTAGGTGCCTTGTGCGGAACGCTTCTGACTTCGTTGGGGTTGTTGTCGGAAGAGTATCTTCCGGTGTTGGTCGTGGTGGGAACCTGCTCTTTTTTGAGTGCGTCGTCTCGCACGCCCCTGATGGCGATTGCCTTTTCCTTGGAAGCGTTACAGGGAATTCATAATATTTTGCCGATTATTTCCGGAGTTGCTTTGGCTTACGTCGTTATCGAAGTGTTCGGAGTTCGCGGATTCGTGGATTCCGTGGTTTCTCGTAAGGTCGAAGAATCTCAAGAAGGAAAAACACCCATAACGGTGGAGCGGGAGTTTGTGATTCAACCCGGTTCCTTCGTTATCGGAAAAGAAATTCGAGACGTTTTATGGCCGCCGTCCTGTGTCGTTGTTTCGGTGGACAAAAATCCCGCCGCCGCCCGAGGAACCGAAGCGCTGTCGGAAGGGGACGTATTGCACCTCCATTATCGCACTTGCGACCCCGACGCCACGGCAAAAACCGTGGAAGATTTGGTGGGAAAACGGTAAAAAGAATGAAAAGAACTCTTTTCTCAGGAAAGGGGTTCTTTGTTTTTTTTGTGCATCTTCACCAAAAATAAAAATTGTAATTTGGTGCTTTCGCCGTATTGCTTCTTGACAAATCAAGAAAATGGTGGTATAATATACAATTACAGTAACATTTTGTAGAATAATAAAACGGGAGAGAAATGCTTTTATGGAAAAATGGCTTGCTTTGGCGACTCTTTTGGGCTCGATTCTTGCACTGTTGTTTGCGGCATTCACTGCACGCAAGGTTCTCAAGATGCCGGAAGGCAACGATACGATGAAAAAGATTGCCTCGGCTATTCGGTCGGGCGCGAATGCTTTTTTGAAGCGCCAATATAAGGTGGTTATCGTTTTCTTCGCCTGCATTTTTGTGGTTCTTGCGGTAATGGCTTTCTTTGGATTGCTGACCGCCTTCGTTCCCTTTGCCTTCGTGACGGGGGGATTTTTCTCCGCACTGTCCGGTTTCATCGGAATGAAGATTGCCACCGCGGCAAATTCCCGTACGGCAAACGCTTGTATCCAAGGTTTGAATCCCGGGTTGCGGATTGCCTTTTCCGCCGGCTCGGTCATGGGCTTTACGGTGGTTGGTTTGGGACTTTTGGATATTTCTCTTTGGTTCATTCTCCTTCGCTTTGTCTTTAACTTGGACGCATCTGCCATTACCGGCGCTATGCTGACCTTCGGCATGGGTGCTTCCTGTATGGCTCTGTTTGCCCGTGTGGGCGGTGGTATTTTTACCAAAGCCGCTGACGTGGGTGCCGATTTGGTCGGTAAAGTCGAAGCCGGCATTCCGGAAGACGATCCTCGTAACCCCGCCGTTATGGCCGATAACGTTGGTGATAACGTGGGTGACGTTGCCGGAATGGGTGCAGATTTGTACGAATCCTACGTCGGTTCTGTGATCTCCGCATCTGCTTTGGGTGTGGTTGCTTTCTCCGGATTTCATGCCATGGCGGTTCCCATGTTGTTGGCCGCTTTGGGAATTCTCTGCTCTATGTTGGGAACTTTTTTGGTGCGTACTAAGGAAGGCGCAAGCCAAAAGGGTCTGTTAAAATCTCTCAGCAGAGGAACCAATTTCTCCGCCGTTCTCATTGCCCTCGTCGCTTTCCCCGTGGTGTGGTTTACCTTGGGAAAAGAGAATATCGGTTTGTATTTTGCCATTCTTGCCGGATTGGTTGCCGGTGTATTGATCGGTCAGTGTACCGAGTATTTCACTTCTGACAGTTATAAACCCACCCGCAACGTTTCTGCCGACGCGGAGACCGGTTCTGCGACGGTCATTATCGGTGGCTTGAGTTTGGGTATGCTTTCCACAGCTCTGCCCATTGTCATCATATCCGTTGCCGTTATCGTTTCCTTCTTTGTGTCCGGCGGTGCGGGTTCTGCTGCCATGGGATTGTACGGAATTGCCCTTGCCGCGGTAGGTATGCTTTCCACCTTGGGAATTACCCTTGCTACCGATGCTTACGGTCCCGTTGCGGATAATGCCGGCGGCATTGCGCAGATGGCAGGCTTGGACGAATCGGTTCGGGAAAGAACCGACGCTCTGGATTCCTTGGGCAACACCACTGCCGCTACCGGAAAAGGTTTTGCCATCGGTTCCGCAGCCTTGACTGCCCTTGCTCTCATGGCTTCTTACGTAGATAAGATCAAAGAAGTTTCCGCTTCTTCCGGTATTGCCGCGGATCTTTCTTTTGACCTGATGAACCCCATGGTTTTGATCGGTGTGTTCGTGGGCGGTTGCCTGCCCTTCGTCTTTGCGGCGTTGACCATGTCTTCCGTGGGACGTGCGGCTCGCAGTGTGGTAATTGAGGTTCGCCGTCAATTCCGGGAAATTCTGGGACTCATGGACGGAAAAGCCGATCCCGATTACGCTTCGTGCGTAGACCTTTGCACCAAGGCTTCCTTGAAAGAAATGGTATTGCCTACGGCAGTTGCCGTTGTGGTTCCCGTCCTCGTGGGACTTCTCTTAGGGCCTCAAGGGGTTGTCGGCATGCTTGCCGGCGCTACGGTAACGGGCTTTTTGATGGCAATCTTTATGTCCAATTCCGGCGGTGCTTGGGACAATGCGAAAAAATACATTGAATCTGGTGTTCACGGTGGAAAGGGAAGCGAGCCGCATAAAGCTGCCGTGGTAGGAGATACCGTTGGGGATCCCTTCAAGGATACGTCAGGACCTTCCATCAATATTTTGATTAAGTTGTTGTCCATGGTTTCTATCGTATTTGCCGCCTTGGTTTTGAAGTTCAATCTTCCTTCGCTGTTCTTCTAATCACAGAAAAAGAATACGCCGTCCGAGATTTCGGACGGCGTTTTTGCGTTATTGAATTTCAGAAATATCGTAAGGTGTGGTTTGGTAAACGAAATAGTTCAACCAATTTGAATACAGAAGATTCGCGTGGGCACGCCAGCGAACAACGGGGGGTTGTTGCGGGTCGTCTTGGGGGAAATAGTTCTTGGGGATCTTGGGAGAGATGCCCGCCTCTAAATCCCGGAAATACTCGTTTTTCAAGGTCTCCGCATCGTATTCCGAATGTCCGGTAATAAAGATCTGCTTCCCGTTGGGGGTGGTAACGGCGTAAACGCCGGCTTCGGGGGAAGATGCGATAATGCGCAGGGTATCCACCTTCTCGATATCCTCACGGCGCACCGTGGTGTTTCGGGAGTGAGGAACCCAAAACTTGTCGTCGAAGCCTCGCAATAAAATGGAGCGGGGATAGTCTTTGATATGCTCAAAAACGCCGGACATTTTTTCGGGAAGAGCAACCTTTTCAATGCCGTAGTGGTAATACAGCCCCGCCTGTGCGCCCCAGCAGATGTGGAAGGTAGAGGTCACGTGGGTTTTGGACCATTCCATAATTCGGCACAACTCTTCCCAATAATCAACCTCTTCAAAGGGCAGGTTTTCCACGGGTGCTCCCGTAATGACAAGTCCGTCAAACTTTTGATCTTTTACGTCGTCAAAGGTCTTGTAAAATTCTGCCAAGTGGCTTGCCGAAGTGTTTTTGGACTGATGGGATTTTGTATGGATCAACTCCAATTCCACCTGTAAAGGAGAGTTTCCCAACAGGCGGGAAATCTGGGTTTCCGTGGCGATTTTCGTGGGCATGAGATTCAGCAGAAGAATCTTCAGGGGGCGAATGTCCTGGGTAATGGCTCTCGTTTCGGTCATAACGAAGATGTTTTCGTCTTCCAAGGTCTTGACCGCCGGGAGTTTATTGGGGATGCGGATGGGCATGAACAACCTCCGAAAAAGTATTAGTCAATGGAATTCAAGGCTTGTGCCAGATCGTCGATCAAATCGCAAGCATCTTCAATGCCGCAAGAATAACGGATCAGATCGGGAGAAACGCCGGCGGCGAGGAGTTGCTCGTCGTTCATCTGACGGTGGGTGGCGGACGCCGGGTGCAGACAACAGGTGCGCGCGTCGGCAACGTGGGTCTCAATGGCGGCGATTTTCAAATGCTTCATGACGATTTCCGCGGCTTTTCTGCCTCCTTTAACGCCAAAGGCAACGACGCCGCAAGAACCGTCGGGCAGATATTTTTCTGCCAAAGCGTGGTCTTCATCTCCGGAAAGTCCGGGATATTTTACCCAAGAGACGTTTTTATGTCCTTGTAAAAATTCCGCAACGGCTTGACCGTTTTCGCAATGGCGCTTCATGCGGACGTGCAAACTTTCCAATCCCAAATTCAAAAGGTAAGCGGATTGGGGAGAGGGAGTGGCGCCGAAGTCCCGCATGAGTTGGGCGGTCGCCTTGGTGATATACGCCCCTTCTTTGCCGAAGCGTTCTGCGTAAGTAATGCCGTGATAACTATCGTCGGGGGTGCAGAGTCCGGGGAATTTCTCGGCGTGCGCCATCCAATCGAAGTTTCCGCTGTCTACGATACAACCGCCTACGGCAGAGCCGTGTCCGTCCATGTACTTGGTGGTGGAGTGGGTCACGATATCCGCACCCCATTCAAAGGGACGGCAGTTGACGGGGGTTGCAAAGGTATTGTCGATAATCAAAGGGACGTTGTGGGCGTGGGCGGCTTTTGCAAAACGCTCAATGTCCAAGACCCGCAGGGACGGATTGGAGATGGTCTCTCCGAAGACTGCCTTGGTGTTGGGACGGAAGGCGTTTTCCAACTCTTCGTCGGTGCAATCGGGGGTAACGAAAGTAAATTCAATTCCCATTTTTGCCATAGTGACGGCAAAGAGATTGAAGGTGCCTCCGTAAATGGCGGAAGAAGCCACGACGTGGTCTCCCTGTTCCGCAATGTTAAAGACGGCGAAGAAGTTTGCCGACTGTCCCGAGCAGGTCAGCATGGCGGCGGCTCCGCCTTCCATTTCGCAGATCTTTTTTGCCACGGTGTCGCAGGTGGGATTCTGCAAACGGGAGTAAAAATATCCGTTGGCTTCCAGGTCAAAGAGTTTTCCCATCTCTTCGCTGGTGGCATATTTAAAGGTGGTGCTTTGGATAATGGGAACGTGACGGGGCCCACCGTTTCCGGGAGTATATCCCCCTTGAACGCATTGGGTTCCGATGTGATGTTTGCTCATATTATTCCTCCGTAGGTTAAAGAATCAAAGGTAAAAATAATTCGGACATAATGGGTATGGTGATAACGCATAAGATCGTGGAGATCAAAACGGTGTTTGCCGCTTGTTTTTGTCCTTGACCGATCAATTCCGAAAGGGATTGAATCATGCTGGCACAGGGACAGCATGCCAAGAGAAAGATGGCGGCTTTGACGTAAGGTTCCACCGGAAGAAGCATCATCACGGCAAAGGTGAAGATGGGGAATAAGATCATTTTGGTTCCCGCCGCCAACAGTCCTCTCCAATCGGTAATCAAGGTTTTAAATTTTACCGTGGCAAGGCGCATGCCCAAGATGATCATGCACAAAGGGGTGGACATTCGTCCCAAAAGTTGAATGGCTTCGCTGACCATGGGGGGATAGTCCCATCCCAAAAGAAACATGGGGTAGGCAAGAAACATGGCAAGGACCAAAGGTACCGTCAAGATCTTTTTCAGGCGAATAAAACGTTTATCTCTTGAGATGATGAACAATCCCACCGTCCACGCTACGATATTCATGGTTAGGGAGAAAATCTGAGAAAAGACCAAAACGAAGGGATATTCGTTCAAAAAGTGTTCCAAGAGAGGAACGCCGAAAAATCCGACGTTTCCCAAAGACGTTGCAACGATAAAGACTCTCCAGCGGACGTCTTCGAACTTGCGGTGCAACGAAAGACGGAAAATCAAAATCACCGCCAAAAGCAAAAAGAGGGTTGCGGCGAAACAGAGCCAGATCATGCCGTTCAATTCGGCAGTGTATTTGGCTTGGGAAAAAGAATAAAGGGAAAGACAGGGGG
>JAZSJP010000114.1:0-4391 GCA_045534395.1 Eubacteriales bacterium
GGCAGTTTCCGACGCTTCCTTTGACGTGGTAGGGGAATACAACCTGAAAGTAACGGTACAATGAGTTATCAGCTATTCAGCAATCTCCGCTTGGGAATCGACCGTCCCCGGGAAGAAGCTCTGAAAAAAGCGAAGAAAGAATTAAAGTTGCCGGAAGCAACTCCGGCTTTTGTCTATCGCCGTTCTTTGGACACCCGAAAAGACCGTTTTTCTTTTGTTTACACGGTGGCACTTAAAACCGACCGTATAGACGAGCGGCTGCACCCCTTTCCTTCTTACGAATTTCCTCAAAAAGTCGTGACGAAAAAAAACGTTCCCGTAGTGGGATTCGGTCCGGCTGGAATGTTCTGCGCTTGGCTTTTGGCAAAATGCGGGCACCGTCCGTTGGTCATTGAGCGTGGACAAGCCTTGGAAGAACGCGTTAAATCCGTAGAAGGATTTTGGAGCGGCAGCACTTTAAATCCCGAAAGTAACGTACAATTCGGCGAGGGCGGCGCGGGAACTTTTTCCGACGGAAAATTGACGACCCGCATCAACGACCCGCGGTGCAGAAAAATATTGGAGACCTTCGTCTCCTTCGGTGCGCCGGAAGAAATTTTGACATTGGCAAAGCCCCATATCGGAACGGATCGACTCCGCGAGGTTGTAAAAGCACTCCGAAAGGAAATTATTGCCCTGGGGGGCGAGGTTCGGTTTAACACAAAACTAACGGACGTTACCATCGAAAACGGAAAACTTCAAGCCCTTTGGCTCAACGGAGAACGATTTGACTCCGACATTGCGGTGATTGCCGTAGGGAACGGAGCAAGAGATACCTACGAAATGCTGTTATCCAAGGCGCTTTCCATTGAAGCAAAACCCTTTTCCGTTGGATTTCGCGTAGAACACAGTCAAGAAGCGTTAAATGCGCGAATCTACGGAAAGTACAACGGAGCGCCGTCTTTAAGCGCGGCAGATTATTTATTCAGCCACGTAACCGACAAAAACACCTCGGAAGCGGTGTATTCCTTTTGCATGTGTCCGGGCGGTCAGGTAGTCAACGCCTCTTCCCTTCCGGGACAACTGACAACCAACGGAATGAGTCATTTTGCACGGGACGGAAAAAACGCAAACGCCGCGATTTTGGCATCAGTGCGTCCGACTACGGTGCAAGAAGGGCTGGACCTTCAAAAATCCATTGAAACCGCCGCGTATCAAGTTGCAATGGGCATGGGACCGGCAACGACGGAAACGGCGTTTTTGAATCAAGAAACGCCGTCGCATTTATCGGGTCCCGAACCCACCTTTTTGCCGGGGGTTGTGCCCTACGATATTAACGAACTCTTTCCGAGGGACGTTTCTCGTCGGTTGCGGGAAGGATTTTCTCAATTTCAGAAGCGCATTTTGGGAAACGAACCGGCAATACTGACGGCACCGGAAACACGGACGTCCGCCCCCTTGCGAATTCTTCGGCATACGGAAACGTTGCAGGCGATGGGCGCAGAGGGTTTATACCCTTGCGGAGAAGGTGCCGGATATGCGGGAGGAATTATGTCTTCTGCCGTAGACGGGATCCGAGTTGCGGAACAAATTATAAAGGGAAATGAAGCATGAAAGTTACGGGACAAGTCGTAAAAATCAAAGATCGTTTTGCCTACGTCCGTTCTTCGAGGCCGGAATCTTGCGAACATTGTGCAAATTCCGGAATCTGCAATAAAAAGGACGTGGAGATTTGCGCCTACAACGACATTGACGCGGAAAAAGGCGATTTCGTAACGGTGGAAACCAACGAAGATAAAACGGCTCCTTTGATTTTGTCCTATCTTTTTCTGACGCCCATCGGAATTTTGTTCCTCAGCTACGCTTTGTATACAATTTTCCCTTGGTTGGCGCTGATTGCACTTCCCCTGACGGCAATTTATTACGTAATCCTGCGCAAGATCAATAAAAATCACCCGGTGCGGGCAAGAATCGTTTCCCTTGCCATGAATCCTATAGACTGCGACGGTCTGATTACAAAAAAGAAGGAAAACTGACGTGAAAGCACAAATCAAATCTTTTTGCACGGAATTTGAATATCCAAAAGAAGCGACGGAATCTCTTTTGGATGCCTACACACAATTAAAGAGAACGGAATATTATCCCCTGTTCCTGTCATACGTTGACTTATATAACAACGACGATGCGTCTTTCTCCCACGACAAGGCGTTGCGCGTTACCAAGTACCTTGCCGAACATACGAAAATCAATAGATACACCTTAGATTTGTTGTTGTTCATTTGCATGGCGGAACATTGCAGAGAATTGTACGTACAGGCGGAAATTTCGCTGAAGGTCTATCGGGACAGCATGTTGGATCTGAAATACAAGCTGATGGAATGCCAAAAGAACTTCGGCGTATGGGGAAGCTTTGTTGCCCCTTGGTTTCCCAGATTTTTCGATCTTTCCCGTTTTGCCTTGGGAAGACTTCAATTTGAAGACGATCCTTCCATGGAACGGTACGAAAAAAACGGCATCGTTTTAAACTACGGAGATTGGGTATTAAACGTCCACATTCCTTCTTCGGGAAAACTGACGTTGGAAGACTGCATGGACTCCTTTCGCAAGGCCTCTGAGTTTTACGCAGACCGTTTTCCCGACGGTATTGTAAAATTTACATGCCACTCTTGGCTTTTAGCCCCAAATCACAAAGATTATCTCGATCCGAAATCGGGGATTCGACAATTCGCAGATCTGTTTGACGTAGTAAAATGGGAAGAAGACCCCAAGGGAAGTGACCTTTGGAGAATCTTTAACAAACAATACGAAGGCTCTACGGAAGGATTTCCGGCAGACACCTCTCTGCAAAGAGCGTATCTGAAGCTTTTGGCAGACGGAGAAACACCGCAGATCGGTCTTGGGTTCCTTTTCATGAAAGACGGAAAAATTCTTTAAAAAAGCACGATATATGATCTCTTCTCTCGTAAAATCTAACACAAAGGAGAATTATGAAGCAATCTTATTCCGAAATCACAAAATACATACAAGATATGGCAAATCTTTCCAACGAAAATCATCACATTACCCCCGAAATGTATCGGGAACACAATGTTTTCCGCGGACTGCGAGATATGAACGGCAACGGCGTCGTTACGGGACTTACGGAGATTTCTACCGTGCTGTCCAAAGAAAAGGCACCCGACGGAACCTTAGTACCCTGTCACGGGAAACTGTACTATCGGGGAATCAATATCAAAAACCTGGTGGCGGGATTCCAAAAAGATCATCGCTTTGGGTTTGAGGAAACGGTATATCTGCTGCTTTTTTCCGACTTGCCCAATGCATCGGAATTATCCCGCTTTACGGAAGAATTGGCAAGTTATCGCAGTCTGCCGCCCTCCTTTGTCCGTGACATGATTCTCAAAGCTCCGGGGAAAGATATAATGAATATTCTCTCCCGCTGCGTCCTTGCTCTTTATGCCTACGACGACGATCCGGACAATATTTCTGTGGAAAACGTATTAAGACAAAGTATGCAGATGATTGCAACGTTTCCCATGCTTGCGGTTTACGCCTATCTCTCCTTCCGTCATTATCATCGAGGAGAAAGCCTTTTTATTCATAATCCGGATCCGACGTTATCTACGGCAGAAAACTTCCTTGCCATGTTGCGGGAAGACGGAAAATACACGCCCCTGGAAGCGAAAATCCTTGATCTTGCGTTGGTGTTACACGCAGAACACGGCGGCGGAAACAATTCCACCTTCACCACCCACGTGGTAACTTCCTCGGGAACGGATACCTATTCCGCATTGTCGGCGGCGCTGGGGTCTTTGAAAGGACCGCGGCACGGCGGCGCCAACATAAAAGTAGTTCAGATGTTTGAAGATATGAAATCAAGCGTTGACACCACCGACGAAAATGCCGTAAGAGAATATCTGAACCGCCTGTTGGACAAAAACGCCTTTGACCGAGCCGGACTTATTTACGGAATGGGGCACGCCGTCTATTCCAAATCCGACCCCCGTGCAGACGTTCTGAAGGAATGCGCAAAAGAATTGTCGGAAGAAAAGGGATATCAACAAGAATACGCTCTGTATGAAACGGTGGCACGGTTGGCTCCGGAAATTATTGGAGAAAAGAGAAAAATCTATAAGGGCGTCAGCCCCAACGTGGACTTTTTCTCCGGATTGATCTACAAAATGTTAGATCTTCCCTACGAGCTCTACACTCCTATCTTTGCCGTTGCGCGGGTTGCCGGTTGGTCGGCACACCGCATTGAAGAGATTCAAAATGCGGAAAAGATTCTACGTCCCGCATATATCGGCGTAAAACCCGAAACTCCCTACGTGGACTTAAAAAACCGATAAAAAAATCCCAAAGTCGGAGGCCAAGCGGTCTTAGGAAGACAATACTAATGGCCAACTCCTTGG
>JAZSJP010000164.1:0-2688 GCA_045534395.1 Eubacteriales bacterium
CCTAAGACCGCTTGGCCTCCGACTTACCTTGGACGCTCTGGGTACGGGAACCTTTTATTTTCCGCCGAAAGACTACACTTTTCGTGATATGGAAAGCGTTTCCCGTTTTGAAGAGAATCAGCGCATCGAGGTCATTGCAAAAATTCGAAGATGCGTTTTTGAAACGGTGGTCATTCCCGCAGAAGCACTTTGTTCTTTAACGATTCCTCCCTCCGATTGCCGGGAAACGGTCTTGACCGTGGGAGACGATTTTGACTACGATGCCCTACCTAAAATTCTGAGTAGTTACGGTTATGAATCTTTTCCCAAGGTAGAAGGTCCGGGGCAGTACTCCATTCGAGGTGAGATTGTAGACATATTTCCGCCCACGGAAGAGCAACCCTATCGCATTGAATTTTTTGATAAGACCATTGATACTATTTCGCTGTTTGATATTGCATCGCAACGGAGAACCGAAGGAAAAGATCTCCTTCGCCTGACACCGGCAAAAGAGCATACACAAAAGGTTTTGGAAGAGTTGACAGAAACCCTTTCCATTTTACCGCAAAACGATAAAGTTCGAAGAGACGCGGAATTGGTATCGCAGGGGATTCTGCCTCGGCACGACCGTTACTTGCCGGTATTTTATTCCGAAAAGGCAAATATTCTTGATTATCGAACCGCAGACGACCTTCTTTTTGTATTTGATTACAAGCGGGTATTGGAAACCATAGATTCCTTTGTCTTTCGGACGGAAGAAGCCATCAAGCAACTGACCGAAGAGGGTTATTCTTTTGTAGACGCGCCGTACTTTTTCACAAAAGACGAGATTTTGGCGCGGTTTTCTTCTTCTTTGATTTTTGAAACTCTGACCTCTTCCCTGCCCGGGATCTCATTGGACAGACTCTTTGAGTTTAACGTATTTCCTACGTCCAACGCAAATCTTAAAACGCTTCCTCAGGAAATTGAGCAATATTTGGCGTCGGATTACAACGTCACCGTAGTGACCCTTACCGAAGAGCATCGCCGGGAAATGACAAAGCTCTACACAAAGCGAAACGTTACCGTTTGTTGCGATCCTCTCCCCTTTGGGTTTGAACTTCCCGATGTAAAAGAAGCGGTATTTTCACTTCGGCAAAAGGGAGAAAAACAGCAAAAAAGAAGACCCCGCTTTGCACGGGGAGAAAAGATTAAAGCATTCTCGGACATTCATCCGGGAGATTATATCGTGCATGAAAACTATGGGATCGGCATTTACGATGGAATCCATAAAATCGAAACCGATAATATTACGAAGGATTTCATCAAGATCAAATTTGCCGGAACCGATACGTTGTACGTTCCCTGCGATAATTTGGATCTCATTTCCAAGTATATCGGCGCAGGAGAAGAAGTTCGGGTAAAACTGAACCGATTGGGTGGAACCGATTGGCAGAAGACCAAACAACGGGCAAAAAAAGCCGTTCGTGATCTTGCGGATAAATTGATTCTTCTCTACGGGCAACGCCTAAAAACCGAAGGGCACGCCTTCGGGAAGGATACCGATTGGCAGAAAAATTTTGAAGAAGATTTTGATTTTGAAGAAACCGAAGACCAATTGCGGTGTATCGAAGAAATTAAAGCCGACATGGAGCGTCCCGTTCCCATGGATCGTCTGCTCTGTGGCGACGTTGGATTTGGGAAAACCGAAGTGGCGTTGCGCGCCATGTTCAAATGCGTCATGGACAGTAAACAGGCGGCAATGCTGGCACCTACCACCATTTTAGCATATCAACATTATAATACAATTAAGACTCGTTTTCGTGATTATCCTGTCCGAATTGAGTTATTGTCCCGTTTCCGTACGGCAAAGCAGCAAGAAATTATTTTGAAGAAACTGAAGAAGGGCGAAATTGACGTAATTATCGGAACCCACCGTTTGGTTCAAAAGGATATTGGATTCAAAGACTTGGGATTGATCGTCATTGACGAAGAGCAACGGTTTGGCGTCAGTCATAAAGAATATCTGAAAGAAAAAGCGATCAATGCCGACATTTTGTCCCTGTCTGCAACGCCTATTCCTCGGACGCTAAATATGTCCATGAGCGGAATCCGAGATATTTCGGTTATCAATGAGGCACCTCATAACCGATACCCCATCATGACCTACGTGACCGAATACAGTGAGGGATTGATCTGCGATGCCATTCGCAAGGAATTATCCCGAGGCGGACAATGCTATTATCTGCACAACCGCATTGACACCATTTATAAAGCAGCGCAGATGATTCAAGAAAAAACAGGCGCCCGCGTCAAAGTTGCCCACGGGCGAATGACACAAGATGAATTATCCGCCGTTTGGCAGGATTTGGTAGACGGTGACATCGACGTCTTGGTCTGCACCACCATTATTGAAACGGGCGTAGACGTTCCAAACTGCAACACCCTGATTATCGAAGACGCCGACCGACTGGGATTAGCGCAATTGCATCAGATCCGAGGTCGAGTCGGACGAACCGACCGCCGTGCTTACGCCTATTTCACCTTCCGAAAAGGGAAAGTACTGTCCTCGGACGCTTACAAACGGCTGATGACGATTAAGGAATTTACCGAATTCGGGTCGGGACTGAAAATTGCAATGCGGGATTTGGAAATTCGGGGTGCGGGGGACGTTTTGGGTGCCGAACAAAGCGGACATTTGGTTACCGTTGGCTTCGATATGTATATGAA
>JAZSJP010000022.1:0-5140 GCA_045534395.1 Eubacteriales bacterium
GGCCCAGAGCACAGAGGGCGGAGTCCTTCAGATGGTGGCACAGCTCCTCGATGGTGTCCAGATCCTCCATCGTGCCGTTGCCGTCGGTGATCTTGCACAGCAGGTCGTACAGACGCTTGGTGCCAATGCGGCAGGGAGTGCACTTGCCGCAGGACTCGTCCACGCAGAACTCCAGGAAGAACTTGGCGATATCCACCATGCAGTTATCCTCGTCCATGACGATGAGACCGCCGGAACCCATCATCGAGCCGATGCTGATGAGGTTGTCGTAGTCGATCGGAACATCAAAGTGTTCGGCCGGGATGCAGCCGCCGGACGGACCACCGGTCTGGGCAGCCTTGAATTTCTTGCCATTGGGAATGCCGCCGCCGATTTCTTCGATGACTTCACGGAGCGTCGTGCCCATCGGGACTTCGACCGGACCGGTCCTCTTGATCTTGCCGCCGAGGGCGAAGACCTTGGTACCCTTGCTCTTTTCGGTACCGATGGAACGGAACCAATCCACACCCTTCAGAATGATCTGAGGAATGTTGGCATAGGTTTCTACGTTATTCAGAACCGTGGGTTGAGCAAACAGACCCTTGACGGCGGGGAAGGGAGGACGGGGACGGGGCTCACCGCGATGACCCTCGATGGAAGTCATCAGAGCGGTTTCTTCACCGCAAACGAAGGCACCGGCACCCAGACGAATGTCCAGATTAAAGTTAAAGCCGGTTCCGAAGATATCTTCACCCAACAAACCGTATTCGCGAGCCTGCTGAATAGCGATGGAAAGACGTTTTACGGCAATGGGATATTCGGCACGAATGTACACGTAACCCTGATCGGCACCGATGGCGTAAGCGGCAATTGCCATAGCCTCGATGACGGCGTGGGGATCGCCTTCCAAAACGGAGCGATCCATGAAAGCACCCGGGTCACCTTCGTCGGCGTTACAGCAGACGTATTTCTTATCGGACTGAGAAGCGCGGGCAAATTTCCACTTTATACCCGTGGGGAAGCCGGCACCGCCGCGTCCGCGAAGTCCGGAATCCAGCATCGTCTGAATGACGTCTTCGGGAGTCATTTCGGTCAAAACCTTACCCAAGGCTTTGTAACCGTCCATAGCGATATATTCGTCGATGATTTCGGGATCGATAACACCGCAGTTGCGAAGAGCAACACGCATTTGCTTTTTGTAGAACGCGGTATCGTTCAGGGAATATTTTTCAGCAGCCTCGGCAACGACGTCGTCAGCCTTATCCTTGTAAACCAAGCGGTCTACGGGACGACCCTTCAGCAAGTGTTCTTCTACGATTTCGGCAAGGTCTTCTTCCTTGACCATGCTGTAGAAGGTACCGTCGGGATAGACGATCATGATGGGACCGAGAGCACAAAGGCCGAAGCAACCGGTTTGAACCACTTTAACTTCGTCTTCCAATCCTTTTGCCTTCAGTTCTTCTTCCAATCTGGTGTGCAGCTTATTACTGCCGGAGGATGTACAACCGGTGCCGCCGCAAATCAAAACGTGAGAGCGAATCATTGATTTTCTTCCTCCTTATTTCTTAAAGTTTGCAATGGTATATTCGGTCACGACCTTGCCACCTTTAATGTGCTGTTCCACGACCGTTTTTGCTTTGTCTGCAGTCATCTTAACGTAGGTGACCTTTTCCTGTCCTTGTTGATAGACCTCAACAATGGGCTCGTACTGACAAAGACCGATGCAACCGGTCTGCGTCACCGTAACGGTTTCGGACAGACCCAGCTTAGACACTTCCTCAGCAACAGCGTTGAGGACGGGACGGGCACCGGCGGCAATGCCGCAGGTTGCCATGCCAACGACGATACGAGTGGTATTTTCACCGGCTTCGCGCACGGCGACCTTTCCTCTCATACGTTCTCTGATGGCTTCAAGTTCTGCGAGAGTTTTCATGAATTTACGCCTCCATTTATATGATTCATTTTTTTAACGCTTGGTATTGTTCCTCCAAAGAGCCGCGGATCCATTCCAGGATCTCAAACTCTCCGAGGGAGATCTCCTCTCCCAACACTTGCCGCAATTCCTTGGTATCCAAAGAAACGGCACCGCCGGGAGTAGAATGTTGAAACAGATAGTCAATTTCCGGGTGCCCCTGAATGAGAACCACGATGGTACCGACCACGTCCCCTAAGGGTGTAAAATCAATACTGTTGGTGTCAAAGGTTGCTTTGACGGTGGTTCCGCAATTTTGGGGATCGGAGCTTTGGGGTACGGAAACAATGGAAAGAGTACCGCCCGCTTGCTCGCTGGCAAGCTTCAACAAAGGGATTCCCATTCCCACCTTTCGGGTGGTGCGGGTGGTGCAAAAAGGATCGGTCACGGCGCGAACCATTTCCGGCTCCATTCCGATTCCGTCGTCGGTGATGGTCAGGGTAAGAATGTCCTTTTCATCTTCCTCCAGAGAAATCAGAATATTTTTTGCTTGGGCACGGACGGAATTTTGGGCAATATCCAAAATGTTGAGAGATAATTCTTTCATCGCTTCAGCAACTCTATCAACCGCCGGCGAACCAAGGCGGAAGAATAGGGGTCGTCCTCCAAATCAAGAAAATGCTCAGCCTCGTTAATGCTCCCCAGATCGTGGGCATCGGAAGAACAGAGGGTGGTACAGTCCAAACCCTGTTCTTGCAGGATTTTGTCCCTATGTTCCATATCGTTGAATTCCACACAGGAAAATCCGTAGTCCTTGGGGACGGACCCCAACACGGCGATCATGCCGTTGGACGGTCGGTCGATATGGGCGGGATAACAAGCACCGCCGAAACGCTCCGCTAATTTTACAGCGGAATCCACGTCCAAGTCGGTGGCGTTGATCAACAGCGTTTCTTCCGTTTCTAAGATACGGTCGTCACTATCCACCACCCATTGATTTCCGAAGATCTCCGGCTCATTCTTGACGGGAAGAATGCGCGGGTGGATCTCGGCATCAAAATCCATGGCTTGTTCCAACGTGGGGAAAAGCACGATGAGATGAATGTCCTCCGCCGTAGTCAATTCCATTCCGGGAACCGGAACGATGCCAAAGGCATTACACGCCTCGAAAAAGGCGGGACAGTTACGGCAGGAATTGTGATCGGTCAGCGCCAACAGGGTCAACCCCTTCAGAGACGCCATTCCGGCGATGTTGGCGGGAGTCATATCATCGTCTGCGCAGGGAGAGAGGCAGGAATGAATGTGTAAATCGTAATAATATCGGTTCATACGCGCAAAAGAAAACCGATGCGGCAGCAAAGATCAAAGGTATTCAGGGGGCTGCGGTAAAGGTTGATCTCCTTCTCCGCCGCCAACGTCACAACGTCGTCTTCCGGTGCGGAATCCTCAGAGAGGATCACACAGGCGGGATCTGCCAAGGCCGCCACGGCGATAATGTTGCGGTTGGTCATAATGGTGACCCAAGCGTCTCCGCTTTGAGCCCGTCCCATGACCCAACTGAGAAGGTCTCCCGCGTAGCCGCCGGTGACGGCGCGGTTGGGATCCGATTCGGAAAGAACCTGAAGGTCCAGGGCTTCCCGCAATTCCTTTACAGTCATTTCGGCTCCTTCCCTTCCGGGGAGGCGTTAGGGCTTTTGCCCTTCAAAACGTCCTTCCACTTCATAATGCAGTCGTTTTCATGGGCGTCTCCGCACGCCACGTCCTCAGCAAGGGCGAGACAGGTGGGAGCACCGCAGGCACCGCAGTCCAAATCGGGGAATTGTCCCCGAAGACGCTGAATCTCCGACATCTTACGCATAGCGACGGACATATCGGTGTCCAACTGTAAAATAGGCGCGTATTTTAATGGGATATTCCAAAGATAGTCCGACGGGATTTCCGCAGAGTCGGGCTTTAAGGCAGAGCCGACCCGATTTTGAGACACAGGCAGATACCGACGCAGAGATTGCAGACGGGCTTTGGAAATGTAAGGATTGACCACCGTAAGTGCTCCTCCCACACAACCGCCGCTGCAAGCATTCAGTTCCACAAACTCCAAACCGGAAATATTTCCGTTGTCAATCTCGTCCAAAACCTTAATTACGTTCTCCATACCGTCGGCGGCAAGATACTTATCGTTAAACAAGGCGGAAGCTTCTCCTCCGGAACCTGCCCAACTGATGCCGATCAAGCCTGTCTTGGACAGAGAAATGGGGGTGGTGATCTTGTTCATCACCGGGACGAGACGAAAATAAACGTCGCTCATGGAAAGGGTTCCGTCAATGGCGCTTTTTTCAATTCCGATGGGGTTCTTTACGTAACTGACCTTTGCAGGACAGGGAGAAATAAAGAACACTCCGATCTGATCATCGGTTAATTCCGGGTGATTCTTTTTCGCTTCTTCTCGGGCAAGGCGGGCTGCCAATTCCACGGGTGGAAGCATGGGCAACACGTTGCCGCACAACGACGGAAAGCGCGCAGAAATCATACGGACGATGGCGGGACAAGCGGAAGAGATGACGGGTTTTTTAATGTCGGAACGGCGCAGATAACAGCGAGTGTACTCAGACACCAGCTCTGCGGCACGGGCAACTTCAAACACGTCGTCAAAGCCACACCCCAAAAGACCGGTCAGAATGAAATCCACGTCTTCCAGATTGTCAAACTGTCCGTACAGTGCCGGAGCAGGAAGCGCAATCTTCCAACGGAATTGTTCCAAAGCGGAAAAATCGTCGTAGGTAGCTTTTTTTGCCTTATGCGGGCAGACCCGAATACATTCCCCGCAGTCGATACAGCGCTCGGAACGGATCACGGCGTGACCGTCTCGAATCCGAATCGCTTCGGTGGGGCAACGCTTCAGGCAGGCAGTACACCCTTTACACCGATCCCGAAGAAGGGATACGGAATGTAAATTTTTCGGCATACGGAAAACCTCCTTGAGGAAAGAGATCAACCGACGGCGCCGGGAAGAAGCACTTCCATAGTCACCGTGGTTCCTTTTCCCACTTGGGATTCAATTTCCATTCGGTCGGTATAGCGTTTCATATTGGGCAATCCCAGTCCCGCGCCGAAGCCCAGAGAACGGACGTTGTCCTTGGCGGTGGAATACCCCTCTTGCATGGCAAGAGAAACATCTTCAATCCCGGGGCCGGTATCCGCAAGAATAATTTGGATACGGTCGGGATACAAAAGAACGTCTGCAGTGCCGCC
>JAZSJP010000128.1:0-6341 GCA_045534395.1 Eubacteriales bacterium
GTGATTTTCCCTACGGAACCGTGACGGTTCTTGGAGATGTGCACCACGCAGGTGTTCTTCTTGGCCGCATCTTTTTCGTAATAGTCACGGGCAAGAAAGACGATGACGTCTGCATCCTGCTCAATGGACCCCGATTCTCTCAGGTCAGAGAGTTGGGGGGTGGGGTCTTCCCGCTTTTCAATACCACGGGACAGCTGAGACAGAAGAATGACCGGAACGTTCAGTTCCTTTGCCATCAATTTGAGAGAACGGGTAATGGCAGAAATTTCCTGCACGCGGTTATCCCGGGACGAGCCGGTGGCGGAAGACATCAGCTGCAAATAATCGATGACCACCAAGCCCAAATTGGGGACTTTACGCAGCTTGGACTTCATATCCAACGCGGTAATGTTCCCCGTTTCATCAATGAAGAAGTTGGCGTCTCTCAGGTTGGAGCGCCAGACTTTCAGCAATTCTTCCCAATCCCGTGCGTCCAGCTTGCCCAGACGAAGTTTTTCACTCTCAATCTTACAGGCGGTGGAAATAATGCGGCGCGCCAACTGCTCCTTGGACATTTCCAAAGAGAAGAATACCACCGATTTGCGGGGATTGTATTGCGAAGATAAGGCAATATTGTATGCAATATTAAGGGCAAAGGAAGTTTTACCCACGCCGGGGCGGGCGGCGAGAATAAACAGGTCACTGTTGTTCAAGCCCCCGAGGAAGTTATCGAAATCGGAAATCCCCACCTTGATGGGAGCGAATTTCCCCGTCTCGTCCTTTTCCATTTCCGTCAAGCGGTTGATTTCTTCCTTGGCAACGGTTCCCAAACGGTGCAACTGCACGTTTTGTTTTCCGTTGGAAATATCGTAAAACTTCTGTTCCGCAAGGCCCATAACGGTGGTCAGATCGGCGCCGGTGTAGGACAGTTCGGTAATGTCCTTGCAGGCTTCGATGACCCGGCGGAGATTGGCCGTGTCGGAAATGATCTTGGTGTAATAATCAATATTCTTGACCGAGGAAGCATTTTCCGCCAAGAGCAACAGGTATTGGCTGTCTTCGTCGGAAGTAAATTCCCCCTGCTCCCGCAGATTGGTCAGCAGAAGCACCCCTTCGATGGGCTCGGCGCGGTCGTACATTTCCAGCATGGTTTCATAGATCAACTGATGCCGTCTGGCATAAAACTGATCCGTCTGCAGGACTTGCGCCACGGTGCCGATGAGTTCGGGGTCCAAAAGCACCGACCCGAGAACGATCTGCTCTGCTTCAATATTGTGGGGCAGTTGTCGGTCAAAATCGTATTTCTGTTCCATGAATTTAAACTTCCTGTCGGATTATTAGGCGTCTTGCTCCACCATCACGGTCAGTTCTCCCGTGATTTCGGGATAGAGCTTGACTTCTGCGGTGTATTTTCCAAAGCCGCGCACGGCAAGTTTCATGGAGATTTTCTTCTTGTCCACTTCAATGCCGGTCTGCGCCTTTAAGGCTTCCGCGATGTCTTTGGTGGTGACGGCGCCCTGCAGACAGCCGTTGGCTCCCACTTTCCCTTTGATAACCACTTTGACGGTGGAAAGGCGCGCCTTTAATTCTTCCGCCGCCTTCTTTTCTTCCGCCTTGTGGTGAGCGATGGCAGCTTGCTGGGAATTGTAAACGTTCAGATTCTCTGCGTTAGCTTCCACCGCAAGATTGCGGGGGAAGAGATAATTGCGGGCGTACCCGTCGGAGGTGTTGACCAACTCCCCTTTTTTGCCCAGAGATTTTACGTCGGCTTTCAAAATTACTTTCATGTGGCTTTCCTTTCGTTATTTCAGAGATTGGGCGGGCAAAGCTTCCGCCAAGTATTCGTCAATATATTCCTTCAGTTGTTCTTTTGCTTCGGCGACTCCGGTCTTTTCCGCCAAGGCACCCGCCATGGTCAAATGCCCGCCGCCGTTTTTGAATTTCTCCAAAATCAGCTGAACGTTGACTTCCCCGTAAGAGCGACCGGAAATATTGGTGTTTCCGCTTTTATCCGTAAACAGGGTAAAGGACGCCTTGGCACCGTCCACCGAAAGCATTTCGTCGGCGGCTTGGGCGGCGGCAATCTTGAGATTTCCGTGTCCTTCCCCCGAAAGGTGGGCAATGGCAAAATGTTTGCGGTACAATTCCGCGGCGGAAACGAATTTTACCTTGTTACGGTAGGTTTCCATATCCGTTTGGAAATATTGCTTGACCGCAACGGTGTCGGCGCCGGCTTTCCGCAGGGTTGCCGAGGCGTCGAAGGTACAAGTGTTGGTGCGAATGGTGAAATTTTTGGTGTCTAAGCAGATTCCTGCCATGAGAGCGTTGGCTTCCAAGGCGGGGAAGGTATACACGTCCATGTATTGGAAAAGTTCCGTCACCATTTCACAGGTGGAAGAGGCGTATGGCTCTTGGTAGAGAAGTTGGGGGTCTTGGATACAATCCACTCCCTTGCGGTGATGGTCAATGACGTAAACGGTCTTTGCTTTTTTCAACAATTCGGGAGCCACGGTATTGTCTGCCCGGTGGGTATCTACCACAACCACCGCCGTGCGCTTGCCCAGAAGGTCGACGGCTTCTTTTCGGCTGACAAACCAGGAGGCATGGGCGGGGTCGGATTTCAGATCGTGCAAAAGTTTTCCCGTAAGGTCGGTGGCTTCGTCCACCACGATTTTTGCCTCAAGTCCCCGTTGCAGAGCGATGCGCGCCATTCCCACGGCGGCGCCGAGACAGTCCATATCCCCGTAAGAGTGCCCCATAATAAGCATGGAATCAATGCTCTTCAAATGCTCGGAAAGGGCGTTGGCAATCACGCGGGTCTTTACGCGGGTTCTCCGTGCGCCGGCGGTACTCCGTCCGCCGTAGAAGGTATATCCCCCCGTATGTTTTACCGCCGCTTGGTCTCCGCCGCGGGAAAGTGCCATATCCAAGGCCCCGCGGGCTTCTTCTTCGGCTTTGGCAAAACTTTCGGCATCGGCACCCACGCCGATGGACAGGGTGGGCGAGAGCTTGGACGGCGTCTGCATATTGCGGATTTTGTCCATAATATCAAAACGGGTCTTTTCAAATTCCGTCAGAGCGCGGTTTTCAAAGACGAAGAGATACCGTTCCCGCTCGCCGTGACACAAGATACCTCCCGATTCCTGTGCCCACTGATCGATGGTCTCGTCAATCAACGCCATGGCGTTGGAGCGTTCGGTCTCTTTCATACCCGTAAAGACTTCGTCGTAATTGTCCACCATCAGATGAGCCACCACGGGACGGGACAGTTTATATTCCCGCTGGAGCAGATGGTGTTTGGTGGTATCGAACAAATAGAAAATGAACATTTCGTTGTGTTCGCCGAATTGATAGCAGTCCATGTAGGCGGAATAAAATTTTCCGTCAAATTTCAATTCGGTGACCCGTTGTTCCAAAATATCCTTATTCAGTTGGCGGGCGTTGTGCAAGGTCAAAAGAGTCTGCTCGCTGGTGGAGTCGGTAAAGGCTTCGTTGTACCAAAGAATGATTCCCTTTTCATCGGAAATAACGATGGGGACGGGGAAGTCCACCAAACGCTTTTGAGACGTCATGTTCAGCATGTCCACAATGGCGTGGGCTAAATTCTTCTTCCGTCTCGACGAGATAAACAGACGAATTTCATTGGAAAGGATTCCCAGAAACAAAAGAATGCAAAGGGGTAGAGAAATATTTTTTTCTCCGGAGATTCCCGCAAAAATGCCGGCGGGAATCATAAACACGTAAAAGATGCGGTCGAAAATGGGGTGCAGTCGTTTCATCGGTAGGTGCCTCCTCCCAACATACCCCGAAGATCACGGCTTGCCGAGAACAATCCCAGCAGAAGCAACAGCGACCCGCCGCAGGAAGAAAGTCCCACCACCACGGTAACGATGGTCAACAGGACGCGAACTGCAACGGAAGGGGCTTTGGTGTTAATGAAGTAAAGAACCACGGAAAATCCGGCAAAGGTCAAAATTGCAGAGATGACATAAATCAAGTTCATGGAAGCAATCTGCAACCCGGAGCCGGTTGCCGAAAACATATTCGCCAAGAAAAACACGAGATACATGGGAGAAAGAATTGCGCCGGGACGGTATCCGTCCAGCCGCCCCATGTGTTTGACTTCTATCGTCGCATCTTTTTTCAGCGCCGACTTCATTCCAAACCAAAGGACACAGGAAAGAAAGAGTACGACAATGGCAAAGAGGGCGGGCGTTGCCGAAAGGAACAGATTGACCGATTGCTCTGCCATTTCGGTGGGCGCGACGGAGAGAAAAGGTTTTAAGAGTTCCGCATCGCTTCCCAAGGCCTCGCTTTGCGTCTGCACCACGGTCTGGAATTCCGTCAGATCCATTACCAACGATTCATTCAATCGGTCGGTTGCAGTTTCCAGGCAGTATTTCAAATCAAAGGAATGACCGGGAGAAGAAAGAACTACTTGAATCGATCCCCCGATCGCGGTGAAAACAACGGAAGAAATCAGTCCTGTCTGCAGAGACAGTCCGAAGTCCGTGTGGGTCAGCACGCATGCCGCCAAAGGAAGCCCCAAACCGCCCCACGTGAAGAACACCAGAAGCCCCGCAATGGCAGAACCGGAAAGGAACCCAGCCAAAAGTGCCGCGAGAAACGCCCCCAAAGGAGAAAGGAAAGGTACGCGGAGCATCCTGCCTTCCAACTCTTCCGGTTCGTCTTCGGAAAATTGGGCAAAGGGATTTTTCTTGCGAACCGTTTTGATCTCGGTGCCGCAGACCAACCCCGCCGCAATAAAAACGTTGGCGCCCAAAAGACAGGCAAGCCAAGTCCCCAACAGCCCCAGGAATAGCGCCCCCGTGCCGCACAGGGCAAGGGCGGAACCCAAGATGGGATATATCATTTTCAGATTTTTCGTTTTGTTCATGAATTTTGCTCCTATAAAGCCCTCGCGGGCGTGCACAGTCGTATAAAGTATTAAATATTATACTATATAATATCGTTCTTGTCAATAGTGCGGACAAAAAAACCATAAAATGTTTGGAAAGTCGCGAAAATTTTTCCATTTTGGGGTTCATGAAAATGACACAAACAATTCACAGTTTATCCATTGAATTCTTTCCAAATAATGGCTATAATAGTTTTAGCACTTGATGAAAGCGAGTGCTAACCACACGTGATTATTTTTTGAAACGGAGGCGTTTTATATGACGTTGAAACCTTTGCTTGACCGGGTGGTCGTCAAATCCGTGGAAGCGGAAGAAACCACCAAAAGCGGCATCATTCTTGCCGGCTCTGCCAAGGAAAAACCTCAGGTAATGGAAGTTGTTGCCGTAGGCCCCGGCGGAGTAGTTGACGGAAAAGACGTGGAAATGTACGTAAAGGTTGGCGACCGCGTCATCACCGCAAAGTACACCGGTACCGAAGTGAAGATCGACGAGGTCGAATACACCATCGTGAAGCAGGAAGACATTCTTGCCATCGTAGAATAAGGAGTGAATAACTATGGCAAAACAAATTCTTTACGGAGAAGAAGCCCGCAAGGCTTTGGAGCGGGGTGTCAACCAGCTGGCTGACACCGTAAAAATCACCTTGGGCCCTAAGGGACGCAACGTGGTTCTGGATCGGAAATACGGCTCTCCCCTCATTACCAACGACGGCGTTACCATTGCCAAAGAAGTGGAATTGGACGACGCTTTTGAAAATATGGGCGCACAGTTGGTGAAGGAAGTTTCCACCAAGACCAACGACGTTGCCGGAGACGGCCCCACCACCGCTACGCTGTTGGCACAGGCATTGGTTCGGGAAGGAATGAAAAACGTTACCGCCGGAGCCAATCCCATCGTATTGAAGAAGGGAATTCAAAAGGCAGTTGCCGCCGCCGTTGCGGAGATTAAGGCAAACTCCAAAACCGTTTCTTCTTCTGCCGACATCGCTCGCGTTGCCACCGTTTCTTCTGCCGACGAAACCATCGGTACTCTCATTGCGGAAGCTATGGAGAAAGTTACCAACGACGGCGTGATTACCGTAGAAGAAAGCAAAACCGCCGAAACCTACAGCGAAGTCGTGGAAGGTATGATGTTTGACCGTGGGTATATCACCCCCTACATGGTTACGGATACCGACAAGATGGAAGCGGTCATTGACGACGCTTTGTTGCTTATTACCGACAAGAAGATTTCCAACATTCAGGAATTGCTTCCCCTCTTGGAACAGATTGTTCAATCGGGCAAGAAATTGGTGATCATCGCCGAAGACGTCGAGGGCGAAGCTCTGTCCACCCTGATTGTCAATAAGTTGCGCGGAACCTTTACCTGCGTTGCCGTAAAAGCACCCGGATTCGGGGATCGTCGCAAGGAAATGCTTCAGGATATCGCCATTCTCACCGGCGG
>JAZSJP010000157.1:0-2222 GCA_045534395.1 Eubacteriales bacterium
TTATACCACAATTTTATGGGTTTGTCAACCCCTTTTGGGAAAAAAGTTTTTATTTTAATAAAAAATCAAAAAGTCGAAAAAACATTGATATTCCAACGTTTTTTCGACTGCTATACCAAAATGGGTTAGAAACTTTGTGCAATTCGAACAACCACAGAGATAAAAATCACAAGAAAATATAAAAAATCACCACAGTTTTCAAGAGAAACCCATAAAAAAGATTCTTCGCGCGCGTATTATATACATAGGAAGGAAGAATCTCAATCGCAAACAATTCCTTCTTCTCTTCGGTCGTAAACCGTGACCGGGACTGCCGTTCCGTTCAAAACTGCCGCGCCGTAATCCAAAGGAGAGGAAAAACGCTCAGGGACTTCAACTCCGACCAATCGTTTTTGCGGAATGTGGAGATCGGAGCCTGCGGTTACGGGCAATTGATAATTTCGTGCATACTCCTCCGCCCTCTCATTTTCAAAATCATTGCGGTTTCCGTTGAGAATCTCCACCGCATCGACGCTTCGGGGCATAAGACGGATCAAATCAATATATCCGGCTTCGCGAAAGGGGTGGGCGTGAACCACAAAACCGCCTTGTTCACGGGCAAATTCGCAATATTGACGAATCGGCATCTCCATAATTTCCGGATGCGCCTTCAACCAATCTTTTTCCAGACCGTAGGTCAAAACGTCGTTTCCCTGATACGACGATTCAAACCCGAAGAACACGTCGAAACCGATTTTATCCCCTTCCGCCTTGGCTCTTTCATAAGCATGATAAAGAACGTCCATGGAATCTTCCCAAGAAAGTCCCTTGGGAACGGCGGTATTTCCGTTTAAAAAGTGATCGGTCACAAAGGCACCGGTGTATCCGTAACGATGTAACCGACGAATTTGCTCTTCCGGAATCTGTGAACTGCAAAGACTGCCTACGTTGGTGTGCAGATGCGTTTCGTAAATATAGCCCATCAGTCTTTTTTCTCCACTTTCTTTTTGGTTCCGTCGGGGTATTGAATATAAGTACGGCTCAGCGTTCCTTCCAGGCTGGCGCGCATGGCGGCGCGGTATTCGTTGCGCAACGCTTCGCGCTCGATTTTTTCTTCCTCGGTCAGATCGCGAACACGGGAAATTCGGGTCAATTCGCTGATGCGGTCTAATTTTTTCTGATCCATAAAAAGACTCCTTTCGGTTCGACTTATTGTATCACAAATTGCACGAAAAGTCAAGTAAAAATCTGGTTATATATTTTTTATCAAAACTGACTATTGACAGATGCCAAAATATATGGTATAGTATAACAAAACGTAATTTGGAAGGACTTTTTTATGAAACAGAAACGCATCGTTACCGTTCAGGACATTTCCTGCTTGGGCAAATGCTCTCTTACCGTAGCACTTCCCATTTTATCCGCCATGGACACGGAAGCTTGTGTCATTCCCACGGCGGTGCTTTCCACCCATACGGGGGGATTCTCCGGCTATACCTTCCGGGATCTGACGGCGGATATCGCGCCCATTCTGGATCATTGGGAGGAGGAAGGCTTTGATTTTGACGCCATTTATACGGGATACCTCGGTTCTGCGGAACAATGCCGATTGATGATCGATCTGTTTGACCGCTTTGGAACGAAAGAGAATCTGATTTTTGTGGATCCCGCCATGGCGGACAACGGCAAGTTGTATGCCGGATTTCCCGCAGATTTTCCCCAAGAAATGAGAAAGGTCTGCGCAAAAGCCGATGTCATCGACCCGAACCTCACGGAAGCCTGCCTGATGCTTGGCATTGATTTCCCCGGGAAAACCGGCTATACGGAAGAGTGGATCAAAGATATTTTGAAGCAACTTTGCTCCATAGGGTGCCGAAAGGCAGTACTGACCGGAGTTATTTTCGGAGATAAGCAAGGCGCCATGGCTTACGATAGTTTAACCGATACTTACGCCTCTTATTTCGGCGAAAATCTGCCGACTTCTTTCCATGGGACGGGAGACGTCTTCTCCTCTGCCCTGTGCGGTGCCTTGGTTCGCGGACAAAGCATGGAACAAGCTCTGAAAACCGCGGTGGATTTCACGGTGGAATCCATTCGCATTTCCGCCGCAGACCCGGATCTCCCCCGCTACGGCGTGCGCTTTGAAGCGGCGCTGCCCGGATTGATCCAAAACTTATAACAAAACAAACGTGGGGCTCTCACATTGAGAGGCGCAATTTATTACGTGACGAAAAAACCCCGAA
>JAZSJP010000083.1:0-5811 GCA_045534395.1 Eubacteriales bacterium
ACGTAGTACTTACCGCCGACACCGTTGTATTCGTAAGAATCGGAAGTAATAATCATACCGTTGTACTGAGCAACGTAGTGGTTGCCGTCGGAGTGCAGGAAGATACCCTTTTCCTTGGGTCTGCCGTTGACAAAATAGTACTTAACACCGTCGATGGTGACGATCTCACCGTCAGCGGAAGCACCGATCATCTTGCCGTCAACGTCGAACCAATACCAATTGATTTCGAGGTCGCAAGCGGCATCTTTGTGCCAAGCGTAGTACTTTTCGTTCTGAATCAATTTACCGCCGGGAGCAGCGAAGTAGTAATCGCCGTCGAGGTTGATCAGACCCTTTTCGGTGGGTACGTAGTTTTCGTAGTACCAGCCGTTGCCTTCGGCATCGTAGAACAGACCGTCTTTGATAACCTTACCGGTTTCATCGAAAGCGTACCAGCCTTCGGTCATGTCGCCGCAGTTGGTGCTGAGCTTCCAGACGTAGTACTTCTGATTCTTAATGATCAGACCGTTGTACTGAGCGTAGTAGTAAGCGCCTTCGTATTCGAAGAGACCCATTTCGGTGGGAACGCCGTTGACCTTGAAGTAATCGCCGTCGATAACGCCGTCTTCAGCGAAGGGTACTTTGTAGACGTTCTTGAAGGCGGGAGCGGTGCTAACGGTAGCGACGAGTTTGCCGTTTTCGTTGACTACGGTGACGGTAACGGGATACGCCGTTTCGTCGTAGGTAATGCCTGCAATATCGCCCTTAATTTGCTTAACGGTGTAGGTGTAAACACCGGCTTCGACGTATTCGACGTCAGCAAAGGTAATTTTGCCTTCGGCATCGTTTTTCACCGTCTGAAGAACCGTTTCGCCGTCCATGAGAACGAATTCGAAATCGTTTTCATTCAGCGTCTTGTCGGACAGGGTGACGGTAGCGTCAACGTTTTCAGAAGTGGGTTCTGCCTTGGGTTCTTCGTTGGCAACGAAGAAGGTAGCGTGAGGAATGACTTGGTCTTTGGCAAAGTCGTAGCCGGTCAACAGAGTGCCGGATTCGTAAACGGTGGCAATGTAACCGGTCTGCGTGTCATAATTGGAAGGAACGTGGACTGCCGTATAGCCCAAATCATTTTCCGCAGAGACGTACGTACCGTTTTCATTTACGAATTTTTGCGTCTGGGAAAGGATCATTCCGCCGTTCAGAGAACCAAAGGTATTATGGGTATGTCCGCTGAAATGAATGACGTTGGGGTAATCTTTCAGAACGTCAGACAGCTCATCGAAGGTTTCGGTTCTATCGTAAAGGGGAATTCCGCTTTGCTTTAAGGGATAGTGGAACATCAAAATGACGTTTTGATAATCTTCGGAATTTGCCAAAACGCCTTTCAGCCAGGTGAGTTGAGCTTCGGAGACGTAGCGAGCAACTTTCTCCGTAGCAGCTTCGGGATCGGTTTTTTCCAAGCCTTCTTCGATTTCATTGGGACCGATACCGAGATAGACGAACAGATCGTCTCCATAGGTGACGGTGTAATCGTAAACGTATTCACCGTAAGCGTCGGAGTTTTCTACTTTGAATTCCCCGTTTTTGCCGGTGTAAGATTCGTTTGCGAAGGTTTCCACGTTTGCCATCATGTTAAGAATGGCAGTCTTGGTAGTCAAAGTTTTTGCAAGATTCCAATCCAGCGTATCGTGATTGCCGACGGTGGTGAAGAGAGGAATATCGCTGTAATTTGCATAGGAAGATTTGAAAATATCGTACTGTGCCTGTTCACCGGCCGTGGTGAAGTCCCCTGCCGTAACCACAAAGGCTGCGTTGTTTGCCCGGAAAGTATCCATGGCAAGCGTAAAGGAAGCGGGAGCCGGAGAGTAACCAAAGTGTACGTCAGACAAAACGCCGAAAGTGTATTTTTCCCCTCCGTAAGCAGGACGGAGATTTACGGGGATTTCATAACCACAAAGGCGAATTCCGTCCACGGTCAGCCACAAATGGGTTGCTTCCAAAGGAATGGCGACACGGTCGGCGATTTCATAGGTCAAAACGTTTCCGTTGATTTGAAGGTTGCCTTCTTGTGCCAAGGCGCAGTATCCGTCCAAAAGACCGTTTGCCGTTCCCCATGCAAGGGCGCAACCGTCAAAAACCTTGTTTTCAAAAGTGGCGGTAACTGTACCGGTGGCAACTCCCTTTTCTTCCCCATCAAAGTCATAAGTAAGGATCGGGAGTTTGGGAATGGTCAAGGTGCGTTCTACCGTCGTATTATCCAAGGGCACCACAATGGTCAAACTACCTTCGGAATCAACCGTTGCGGGGGTTGTAACGGTAACAACACAGTTTGCAAACAAAGGATTGAGAATATCGTTTTTGCTATAGTAATTGGTTATAATTGATTCGTCCAACACTTCGTTGACCGCATTAGCAGCAAAGGTGCCGTCGAAAATGGAAGAAACAACCGAGGGAATGGGATAATTTTCGCCGGAAACCCAAGCGGTGAATCCCTTTTCGGTCAGTTGGTCAGCAGTCAACGCCCGGATGTCGGCAACGCTCATGGGAAGGTTGGCAACAGTGCCTTCCGACCAAAGGTTGTTTTTGATGTTCTCCGTAGAAATCACTACGTTGGCGGTATTCGTCACCAAATTACCGTACAGATTTCCGGTAACACCGGATTTTCCGGTTACGGTGCCCAGATTGATACAATTGGAAATGGTGAGGAATTTTCCATCAACGACATAATTAGCATTCTCGTGAGTCGAACCGAACATTCCTCCCGCAGCGAGGTTCGAGTAAACGGATCCCAAATTCAAGCAGTTGGTCAGAGTTGTGGTTCTGTAGGTCATTCCGACCATACCGCCAACACCTCTGCCGGCGGCACCACTGTCCAACGTTCCGGACGCAGAACCGGCAAAAACCACGTTGTTCATGGTAACCGTCGCACCGTTTGCATTCCACGCGCCGCCCATGATCCCGCCGAGAGACCGACCCGTAGTACTATAAACGAGGGCATTGGAATAAACGTTTTCGATGGTAATGGATGCGTTGCCGAATGCCTGACCTACAATAGAACCGACACCGGCGTACTTGTTTCCGTTGATAAAGGCGGAGTTCACCACGGAAACGTTCTTAATCACAACGTTACCGGTATCAATCTGTCCGAACAGACCGATACCGTGACGATTTCCGGAGTTATTTGCAACGTAGGTATAAAGACCGTAAATGGAATGTCCCATACCGTCAAAGGTACCACGGAACCGATACTCATTGGTATAAACGTTCCCGATGGGAGTCCATACCTTAGCAGGAGCATTTGTAGCAGACCAATTCATATAGTTGGCATTGTCTTCGTTCCAGACGATATCGGTAGTCAGATAAACGGTTTTCCCGGAATAGTTTGTACCGGTGTTAACGTTTTGAGCAAAGCCCGCGAGTTGAGCGGCAGTATCAATATAATAGGTGTTGCCGTCTTGACGGAGATTGTTATCTACCGTTCCATCCCAAAGGCTTGCCTGACCGTTTTCTTGGGCAAGCATATTGGCAACGGCGGTGGGAAGGGGCATTTTCGTCCCGTTCAGGGTCGAAGAGGTCCAACCGGTGAACCCGAGGGTCTCAAGGGCATCGTTGCCCAGGGCTTGGATTTCAGAGGCAGGCATACCGCCGGTGAAAGGATCGCCGCTGATCAGTTTGCTGCCGTCGTAAATGTTATTACTAACCTTTTCGGCAGAAGCATAATTAGCAGTGCTGAGGTTGTACTGCAAAGAACCGTAGATTTCCCCGGCATAACGCCCGGAAACGGTTCCGAGGTTGATGTTGTTCGTAAGAGTGGGAGCAGGGGGAGCGGTAGTAGCCGTATCATCCCGGGTAAAGCCGCCGAAGATCCCGCCGGCAATCCCGTTGGAACCGGTAACCGAACCCAGGTTCAAGCAGTTGGAAACCTTTAGGATCGTTCTCGCGTTGACAACGCCGATGATACCGCCGGCGTACCCACTATATTTATCAAGGTTTGTGGCGCAAGAGACGGAACCTTCGAAGATACAGTTTTCGACTTCAACGGTATTCACACCAGCGTCCACCCAGGTTCCGCCGATGATACCGCCGATTTGATTCTGCCCTACCATTACGGCAGAAACGTAGGCGTTTTTGACCCGAACAGTACCGGATCCGCGAATAAAGGAAATGATACCGCCGCAACGAACTCCGTTAAAATAGGAATTGGTTACGGAGATATTGCGGATTTCAACGGTCACTCCGGAAGCGGGTCCAACGTAACCGAACAGTCCGGCAAAAACATTTTTGGTACCGACGTAATACAAACCGGAAACGGTGTGACCCAACCCGTCGAAAGTACCGCCGAAATAATTCGTGTAGGTTCCGATGGGTTTCCAGGAATTGGCGGGAGCAGAGGTTGCCCAATTCAGATATTCGGAATCGTTTTCATTCCAAGAAATATCGGTGGTCAGGTAAACCGTCTTCCCCACGAAGGTGTTTCCTGCGTCGACCATGGCACCGAATTTTGCCAGGTCTGCGGCGGAGTCGATGTAATAAGTCGATCCGTCGGCGCTGCTACCCACTTCTTCGCTGACCGTTCCGTCGTAAACGGAAACGCTTTCTTTTGCAGCCATCTCTGTAACAAACATCATCACGTCGTTGAAGGACGGGACCAGACACAGAACGACCGCAAAAGCAATCATGCGAAAAAGGGTTGAAAAGGTCTTCATAAATTTTCCTCCTTTTATTTTTGACGAAATAAACTCCGTCTTAGAAACAAATGTACTTTCCGAAAATAAATCCTATTTATAAAATAGAACTTATTCGGATAATATACTATTTAAATAGTACAATATAAATTGAAAAAAGTCAACCCCTCAAAGGATATATGACACAAAATGTCAGACAATTATATCCCGGAACATAATTATGTGCGTTAATATATTCTCTGACACGTTCCCTTCGATATTTCCCGACACTGTGGAGACGCCCTTGTGCAAAAAAAAATACCACCGGAAGTATCGGTGGCATTCGTATGATGGACATATAAATCGTACTATCTTTTTTACCAAAGAAATGGAATCAATCGGTATTTAACCTTTGCTTTATACTCTTGGTAGCCGACCAATTCTTTTTCTAAAAATTCCTCTTCTTTTTGAATCCTCTTGACGATGATCGGCGGATAGGATAAGAAAATCAAAAAAGAATAAAGAGAACCCAAAACCAAGGGAATGGACAAAAACAAAAATAAGGTTGCAAAATACATGGGATGACGGACGATTCCGTATACCCCGGTATCAATTACCTTTTGATCTTTTTGTACCTCTACGGTTCTACTTAAATAAGTATTTTCCCGGAGAACTTCAGCGTAAAGAACGTAAGAGATAAAAAATACAACGGTTGCACTTACAGAAACACTTCTCGGCAAAGGCAACCAACCGAAGCGATAATCAAGACCGGCAATAATGAATCCAAAAAGGAACATAAGTCCGCTTAATTTTACGACAAAATCCTGTTCTTTCTGCGATTCCTTTGCCTTCAAGCGAGATTGCAACAATCCGGGGTTTTTAATCATCATAACAATTCCCGCAAAGAACATGGGGATAAAGAGAATTCCCATAAGAAGCCAACCGTTGAAATAGGAAATCGTACCGGCAGGAAGAAACACTAATACACCGACCAGCAAAACACCTAATATGAATTTCACAATTGCCGAAAAAAACAATTTTACGGACATATTTAGCTCCTTTTGCCAAGAGTACGTCATTAATACAGTAACTTCACGTTCCGAAGAGAACATATTTTATTAAAAAAACGACGCGTCGAAACACGTCGTTTTAAGTCGGAGGCCAAGCG
>JAZSJP010000224.1:0-13552 GCA_045534395.1 Eubacteriales bacterium
ACAGAGCGTCATGTCTACGATCCGACCTCCCGAAGATATTTCTTTTCTCTCTTTGGGTTGCGACTATGGGGGCACGTTGTCTCGCACGGTCTTTACTGCCGTGGGAATCCGAGAAGGATTCCGAGGAGTTTGCGTTCTTGCATGCAAGCGTCTTGCCAAGGGAAAGGGAAAGATCACACCCGATGATTTGGAGCGGGAATTCGTTGATTTCGTTTTTGAAACGGAACGACGGTTTAAACTTCGCCCCCGGTACGCCTTTATGGATTCCGAGGGGCAGTATCTGACCAACGGAATCCGATCTGCCTGCGCAAGGGCAGGGTTGTCCGTAGCGGTCTGTGACTGCAAGAAAGTAACCATTGCTGACCGCATCGCCTGTAAAATGAGGTTGATGAACGAAGGACGGTGGAGCGTTCTTTCCGACTGCAAAGAGGTAATCGCGTCCACGGGAGAATTGGTGTGGGACACAAACGCACCCGATCGGAGATTGGACAACGGCACCACCGACGTAGATACTGCCGACGCGGAAGAATACGCGTGGTCCTGCTGGATCAAGCAGTTTTCTTCCCCTCCCAAAGAAATGAGGTAACACATGGAAACAGTACTTTCCTATCTGAAAAATCGCTTTGGATACGACCATATCGACCGAAGTTTTTATCGAAAGATCGACGAGTGGAACCGTTGGTACACGGGAACGGAGACCAACTTTCATAAAACGAAGGTAAACAACGGTCTTTCGGTCATCGAACACGATTTATGTCAGATGAACATGGCAAAGAAGGTTGCCGAAGATTGGGCAAATCTTCTGATGAATGAAAAGACCCGCATTGACACCGACGACGAGAAATCAACGGAGTTTTTGCGTGGAAAAAGCGGCAAGGGCGGCGTTTTTGGGAAGAACGATTTTTGGACTTGCATCAACCAACTTGTAGAACAGTCCTTTGCCTTAGGAACGGGTGCCGTAGTATTGCGGTTGGAAAAGGCTCGTATTGACGAGAACCAACGCCTTCTCCCCTCTCCCGACGGAAGTATTCGTCTGGAATACGTAACCGCGCCCAACATTATCCCTTTGTCGTGGCAGGGGCAACGGATCACGGAAGCCGCCTTCGTGGGAAGCATGACCTTAGAGGGACAGGCGTTGACCTATCTGCAGATCCACCGAAAGGAAAGCGACGGATACGTCATTGACAGCGTATGCTTCTCCGACAAGACCGGTCAGAAAATCCCTCTGCCCGAAGGCATTTGCTCTACGGTACGTACCGGAAGCGACACCCCTTGGTTTGTAATTATCAAACCAAACATTGTAAACAATCTGACGGATATGCCCATGGGAATTTCCGTTTACGCAGGTGCCATTGACATTTTAAAGGGTCTGGATCTGTGCTACGACAGTTTTAACATGGAATTTTATCTGGGCAAAAAGATGGTATTTCTGCGCAAGGATCTGATGATGCAAGATCAAGAAGGACATCTTTACGCTCCCCAAGATTGCAACCGTCAGCTGTTTATGTACATTGGGGACAAAAACGTAGACGGAGATCTTTTGCCCCAGGAATTCAATCCGGCACTGCGGGTAAACGACCACACACAAGCCATTCAGCAACATCTGAATTATCTGTCCTGTAAATGCGGATTTGGAGATCGTTATTACCGTTTTAACGGGAATTTTGTCCCGACGACGGCGACGGAAGTGATTTCTTCCGATGCGACGTTATATCGCTCGGTGCGGAAGCATGAAATTCTCTTGGAACGCCCCTTAATTGAACTGACCCAAGCTATTTTGGAAATCGGAGAACGTTGTTTGGGCGTCCCCATGGGAGAAGATCGCTCTCTTTCGGTGCGCTTTGACGACAGCATTATCGAAGACCGCACCGCAGAACAAAAAAGAGACATGGAGTTGGTCTCCATGGGACTGATGTTGGATTGGGAATTCCGTATGAAATATTACGGAGAAACCGAAGAAACGGCAAAAGAACGCGTAAGGAGAACAAACGGTGAACAATGAACAAAAACCTACGAAACCCTTAACGGTGGAAGAATTATCCGCCCTACTCCCCGAAGGCTATGCCTTGGTGGAAAAGGACGGCTGGATTCCCCGAGAACAGGCGGAAGAACAGTTACGCGCCCTGTCTTTTGACCGTCAGGTGGACTTGGAGCTGACTCGATGCGGTGCAAAAAGTCTGACGGCGGCACGCGCTCTTCTGAATCTGCAAAATTTGCGGGAAAATCCCGACGGAATCTCTTCTGCCGTAGGACAAATCAAGAAAGAGAACGATTGGCTCTTTCAACAACCGTCTACCTTTTCCAGCGGAGCGGTATTGACCCCGCGGAAATCCGTAGACACCGAAACCATGTCCGATGCGGAATACTACACGTATCGGAAACAAATGAAAGGATAACAATATGAACAACTTTTTAACTTCAAAAACCATTGCCAGAGAAGCACTTCCCATTTTGGAATCCAATCTGGTATTCCCCACCTTGATTCACAAGGACTTTTCTCAGGAATTTTCCAAGCAAGGCGATTATATTCAGGTACGTAAGCCTCCTGTATATACGGCAAAAGAATTTTCCGACGAAATTGAAATTCAGGACATTAACGAAGAATCCGTTTTGGTACAGCTGGACAAGATTGCCGACGTTTCCGTAGAACTTTCCGCAAAAGAAATGGCGCTGAACGCAGAAGATTTTGCAAAGCAGGTCTTGGAACCCGCCATGGTTGCCATTGCGGAAAAAATCAATGCAGACGGTCTGGCTCTTTATAAGGACATTCCCTACGTCTGCGGAGAAGCGGGCGTTACCCCTTCTTCCCTGAGTGACCTTGCCGGCGGTGCAAAAATTCTTAACGACCGAAAGGCACCCTTGGTAGGAAGAAGCGGTGTTTGGAACACCGAAGCTTTCGCTAACTTCCAGGTGCTTCCCGCCTTGGTCAATGCAGAAAAGTGCGGCACTACCGAAGCATTGCGGGAAGGATCCATTGGTCGCGTATTTGGAATCGACCATTATTTCTCTCAGCAGGTTCCTTCTCACGAAGCGGAAAAGCTTTCCGACGACACACAAATCACGGACATCGGCTCCAATGATAACGAATATATGCTTTCCAACGGTTCCGGAAAACTTTACAAGGGAGACGTCCTTGTAATCGAGGATAAGTCCTTTACCGTTGTCGAAGATACCGTATTGGACGAAGAGAACCCTGTGGTCAAGCTGTATCCCAAGGTAACGGAGGATTATTTCTTTAAGCCCATTAAATCTGTGGGGAACCACACCCCCAACTTGATGTTCCACAAGAACGCCTTCGGCTTTGTGACCCGTCCTTTGGAAGTTGCAAGAGGAGCCGACAGTTACGTTACCTCTTACAACGGACTTTCCCTTCGCGTCACCATGGACTACAACATTGCCACCAAGAAGCAGACCTTGTCCATTGATACGCTCTATGGCTTTAAAACCCTGTATCCCGAGCTTGCAGTTCGTGTTCTGGGCTAATTTCTTAAAAATATATTCCGTGCCTCGCAAGAGGCACGGAAGGTAGGAGGGGAATCTATGGAAGTTATTACAAAATCGGAATTTGAGCGAACCCATGGCTCCGGCGACGTAGAAGAGGAGGAATTCCGACTCCTGGCACAGTTGGCGCTGGACACCGTAGACCTTTTATGTTTTGGCAGAGCCGCACAAAAGGAAGAAGCCGCCCGAAGTGCCATGAAGGAATTGATTGACTATTGGATTCGCCGTGGGGGGAAAAACGCCGTTTACGGTCAATCCACACCCAAAAGCGAATCCATCGGAAACTATTCCGTAACCAACCGAGAGGAAAACCTGATTACCTTGCGGGGTGTTGTCATCTCCCCCGCGGCATTGGTTATTTTGGATCGGGCGGGTCTTCGGAACCGCGTTATTTAGGAGGTGCCCATGACAGTTACAATTTTTAACCGATTGGGAGAAGACGAAAAAGGAAATCAACGGTATAAGCCCTGTGTATTTCGCAACGCTTACATTGAAACAAAGCACGCGGCAAACCCCGTCTATTCCGGGGAAAGAAATAACGATAATTTCCGATTGTATCTTTTCACCGACCGCGGGTACGTTCCCAAGGAAGAATTTTTGAAAACTCCCGGAAATCATTGGACCTTAGAGCCGGGTGATCTTCTTGCCTTGGGAATTCATAAGCAAGTTCCCTCAAATCCCTTTCGTATCAACACCATTAACGTGTTTTACGCCAAGGACAAATTTCATCACTGGGAGGTAAGCGGTCGTGGACAATTATTGGAATCGTGATTATCGAGATATTATCATTCGCTTTTTATCCCCCGTGACGGGAACCATTGCTACGGAATACCTATCCAATACCGACGAAAGCGTTGCCCTGGAAGAATTGCGGGGAGACCCGAATTTCATCTCCTTTGTGGACGGGAGCCGTATCTCCCGCTATGATTTTAATCTCTTCGTGAGAACCAACGGAAGAGATACTGCCAGCCGTAAAAAGGCCGTTGATACCCTGATGGCAGCGGCAAAACGATGTGCCGAAATGAGACCCTTTGAAGGTGCTTACGTAGAAATGACCGAGTTCCCTTTTTTGTTCAACCGCAATATGTCGGGGAACGAAGAATACAAGGCGGGATTTTCCATGTTCTTTTCTACAGGCACGGGAAAAAATCCCTTAATTATACCGACGCTGCAACAGGAGGAATCTTATGATTAAAAAAAGCGACGATCTCGTCTGGGTCAAAAGCGACTTTGGAGAGCAATACCTCCCCTTGGGAGCGGGTATCACCAAGCTGGAAGAAAAATATCAAACGGCGCTGTTGGAAACGCCCAATATAAATTCGTCTCTTTGCCGACGCGAAATTCTTTATCACACCGGTCAGCTGGAATTTGAGGGAATACGTCTGCACGACGATGCTCAAAACATCTTACTGTCAAAACGGTTGACCCGAGGAAGCGACGCAAAAGTAACGCTTATCATCGCAAATCGAATGGACGTGCTGTCTGAAACTATGATACAGGCACGAAAGGTTACCGGATTCGTCTGCATTGAAAATCCCGGCACGGGAGAAGGTTGTTTCGGATCCAAGATCAAGGGAAAAATCGTATATGCGGAAATGCCCGTAAGGGGGGTATTCAATGAAGAACATCAAGTCTTTGGTTGACGACCTTTCTCCCTTACAAAAAACCGTAGCGATAGACGGGATCATCTATCCCATCCGATGGGATTTTGCAACGGCACTTCGCTTTATGGAATACGTGGACTCCTCTGAGGACGAGGACGAAACCTTTGTGCAAAACGTCCTGAAAATTTGGTATCCCACCGTACCGAAAAACTTAGACGAGGCACTGACACAGGCAATTCGATTCTACTGCGGAGGAGATTTCCCAAAGGCGGGTTATTATGCGCCGTTATTTTCACCGCAAGAGAGTAAGGAAGAAATTTATCAGTACTTTTTAAACCATTTTGGTATCAATTTGAGAAATGAAACCGTACATTGGTGGATTGTACGCAAAGGAATGAATTATTACCGAAGGGGAGGATGCTATGAATCGGAACGCAGAAAACAAAATTACGGAAAAGGCTTCGGAAGAAGAAATTCTTCTGTTCCGGCGGCCTATCCCGAGGGATGATACCGACCGTATGGGGCGTGAGATCGTCCGCAGGCTGATGGAAGCGGGGGTAGTAGAAGTATGATAAAACTGACCATCGGCAACGTCACTCGCACCTCTGCCCTGAAAGAAGGGTCGTTGCAACTTTGGCAATACGGAGATTTGCGATCTTCTCTTCGAGCAACCTTGCATTATGATACCGTACCGATGAACTTCCCAAAAGTCGGACAGGAAATTCTTTTATGGGAAGACGAAACCCTGTTATGGGGCGGGATTTTGGTGGAAACGGAGCAAGAATGCCACAGTACCAAGAGCTTTACCATGTCGTTGCGGGGACAAGGATATGAACAAATTCTGCAACGGTATTGCCTCCCGAAAATTCAGCTGAATTCCTGTACGCCTTCCGAGGCGGTGCGGCAGATTTTTCAGAATTATCTTAATCCCATGGACGGACTTTCTTTGGGAACGGTGGACGTGGGATTGTCCCAACAATTTGCATACTCCTTCGAGCCCGGCAAGGCATCTGAGATCTTTGACCGATTGGCAAAGGAAAACGGATTCGTTTGGTGGATCGACAAAAACAAGACGTTCCGCATGGAAGCCTTGCTTCCCCAAAAAGAACCGTCTGTTTGCATTGATTTAACCAACAAAAAGGAAAACCGTTTGCAAGACCTTCAGACGCTGGTCTGCCGTGCTTCCACTGCCGGATATAAGAACATGCAATACGTTTACAACCGCGCGACAGGAGCGGAAGGAAAGCACATTCATCCCGAACGTCTGTCGGAAATGACCGGGCGCTTCGGGGGAGGAATGTACGGTGCGGCGGCGTCCAATTCCGCCGTGATCAATCAAGCGCAAGCCAATGCCGTAGCAAAACAGATCTTGCGGGGGAACCCCGGTCTGACGGAATTGGAATTCACCACCGACAGCAACGTCTTTGCTCCCGGTCAAATTTTACAGGTAACGGCGCCCGTCTGCGGACTCAAAAACGAACGATCCTTTTACGTTACGGAAATTCGCGCCGTCTATTTTTACAACCGTTTTCGCTACACCGTTACGGCACGGGAAACCGATTCCGGCCCCCTGACTACCGGGGCGTGGGAAGCAATCCTCGCCCACGGAAGCGGAAACACAACGAGGTGAAACTATGATAATCAAACGATATCTGCCCTTTCGCTTTTCCCGGGAAGGATATCTTCCCGACCGTCTGCATCTGCAATTTTTTGACGGTTCGGCGGAACAATGCGAAGAGCAGCTTACAAAACGAAACAAAACAGCCCATTATCATCTGTCGAAAGACGGAATCATTACGGCATTGACCCCCATTTCCGCCGCGGCAAATCTTTTGGGGGCAATCCGGGAAGCACCGTCAAGCGCGGAAAGTTCTCCTGCACGGCGAGGAATTTTGATTCTGATTGAGGGAACCTCTCTCGGTCAAGAACAGACCGAGCCTTTGCTTCGGCTTCTGAAAGGAATTCAAAAGGAATTTCGCCGCATTTACGGAGAATCTTTTCCTTTTTGTCGGGAAAATTTGGTTTACAACGAACCTCTTCCCGTGGAAGATCTGCTGGAACAAGGATTTCTTCCGGGAAACTCCCGTACACTGTTTCGGGTTCAAACGGGCACCTATAAAAACAGAAAAGACGCAGAAGAAAGCATTCAACGCCTGCAGCGGGCGGGAATTGCGGCATACGTAACGGAGGTGAAGGGAGCATGATTCAAACTCTTTCGTTATCTTTGACGGGAAATTTCTCCGACCAAGAGATCTACGGCGTACAGTCGGACAAAGATCTTTCGGAAATACGTTGCATCCTTCGGGGATACCGTTATCAATCCGGAGATACGGCACTGTTGCGGGCAACCAAACCCGACGATACGGTATGCTATCTTTCGGGCGTCTGTGACGGAGAAAACGTCTTTCGATTCCTACTGACGGAACAGATCACCGCCGTGACGGGAGACGTACGCTGTGACGTCAGTCTCTGTCGGGGAACGGGAACCATCTCCAGCGACCAATTTATCTTAAAGGTGCGTCCCCCCTCTGCAGCGGGCGCCATGACCGAAAGCGAAAGCGAATATATCGGATTCCCGGATTTGATTCTCAACACCGTCAACGCGGAAGAAATCACCTTTGGGGAAATTGATACCCTGTGGAAGGAGGCAGAAGCATGAAATATCTCAGCGATAAGGGATTAAACTATCTTATTCAAAAAACCGTTGCGGGGCTGAAGAAATTGGAAGAAACCATAGAATCTACCGAAAATGCAAATACCGCCGCACAAATTGCCATTTCCGCCGCAAAAACCGCAGACGATGCGGCGCAAGTTGCCGCCGAGGCGACGGCTGCCGCGGAACAATCCACAAAAGAATGCTCCGAACTCGTTGCCGAGGTAGAGCAAAGGCTGGAAAACGGAGAATTTACTCCCGTGAAAGGGGAGGATTATTTCACGCCGGAAGAGAAACAGAAGATAGTCAACGACGTATTGGCTTCCCTTCCCCGTGACGTTGCCATCACGTCTTGGAAGGCGGTGCAAGAAATCGTCCGTGCCGGGAAAGCCGCCGAGGTCTTCTCCATCGGAGATCAGATTGAATGCCAGCACTCTACTTACGGTACCCTTTTGTGGGACGTCATCGGCATTGATCACGATACTCCTGCGGATTCACAATATACTCACAGTTTGACGTTGCAGTTGCACGACGCACTGCCGGAGAAATTACTTTTTGACGCTCCCGAGCCCAACAGCCCGTACACACATCATCAGAGATACGGTTCCAATATTTGGAGGGATTCCGCCCTTCGTCAATGGTTGAATTCCGACGGTACTGCCGGGAATTGGTGGACGGCTCAGACCGATTGGGACGTTGTCCCGGGATATGCGACCACTCACAACGCATTCCTTCACGGATTGGACAAAGATTTTCTTTCGGTGGTTGGTGGAGTTCCCAAGATCAGCGCGTTAAACGAACCGGAAGAGGAAGATTACACCGTTACGGAAGATAAATTTTTCTTGTTGTCGAAAACGGAAGTCTATGCCGGAGCAAATCAGGATGTAGAAGAAGGAACTGCATATCCCTATTATTCTTTATTTTCCGATCTGGAAAGTCCATCCACAGGCGCAGATACCAATCGCATCAAATTTTATCAGGGAAGAGCGTCCAACTGGGTGCTACGTTCCATTATGCAGGACTCCAAAACTCAGATGTACAACGTATACGCGATCCAAAGCTATTCCGGAGCCTTCTATTACCACGGCGGATACAACGTTGACGGTATCGCCCCCGCTTGTTGCATTTATTAAGGAGGTGTTACTATGTTCAAATTCTTAACCGATAAGGAAAAAATTCGACGCACCCAACGAGAATTGAAGAGTGTTGCGGCTCGTCAAAACAACTCCGATGCAACGTTGTCCATTGCCTTCGTCACCATGGCGGAGAGGGGAAGTATCGACGATATCACCGCGTCGGAGCACTTGGAACTGTTTGCTCCGTGGGCGAGCCGTGTTGCGTATTCCGTCGGCGCTTTGCGGGAATTCAACGGCGCTTTGTACCGTTGCGTACAGGCTCACACGTCTCAAGACGATTGGACGCCCGATGCCGTTGCGACTCTGTGGACGAAAGCAGCGAATCCCAACGACGAGTATCCCGCGTGGTCGCAACCTATCGGCGCCCACGACGCTTACGCCATGGGAGATAACGTTACGCACAACGATAAAAAATGGACGTCCGTCGCAGACGGCAACGTTTGGGAACCCGGCGTTTACGGTTGGGAGGAAGTCGTATGAAAGAAATCCTTGTTGCCGTAATTACGGGAATTTTCTCTCTCATTGGCGTTGTTATCACCTGCTCCGTAACAAACCGTAAAACCCGGACGAATATTGCCAAAGAGTTTCGGGAATCCCAAGGGGATCTCAAACAAGAATTTAAGGTAGCTCAAGCCATTACCGACACCAAAATTGAGGAACTGACAAGAGAAGTCCGTGAACACAATAATTTTGCAAGACGAATGCCCGTTGTGGAAAATGAGATAAAACACCTTAAATCGGATATTGACAAATATCATAAGTGAAGGGGCAATGATTATGAATAAAAAAGTATTTTTGGGCATCGGTCATGGGGGTTCCGACCCCGGGGCCGTTGCAAGGGGATTCCGAGAAAAAGATCTGAATCTGGAAATCGGAATTGCCTGTCGAGATGCTCTTGTGACCCATGGTGTGGAAGTTCTCATGAGCCGTACCAAAGACGAAAACGACACCCTGACCGAAGAAATTGCGGAATGTATCGCCTACAGACCGAATCTTGCCATTGACATTCACAACAATGCCGGCGGCGGAGACGGGGTCGAGGTGTTTCACTCCAAAGGAGATACAAGAGACGATGCCTTTGCAAGAAACGTTCTCAATGAAATTATCGCCGTCGGTCAAAATTCAAGAGGACTGAAAACCAAACTTCTCTCCGACGGAAAGCGGGATTGGTTCGGATTCATTCGCCAAATCAACGAGACCTTGGGCATTCCGTCCGTCTTGGTGGAATGCGCCTTTGTGGACACGAAAGACGTGGAAATTCTAGATACTCCCGAAGAACGAAAAATTATGGGAATCGCCATCGCAAAAGGCATTCTGAAAACCCTTGGAATTGCCTACAAAGAACCTACTGCTCAGGCAGAAGAAAGCGTCGTATATTTCAAGGGCGGAAAACACTATACTTCCGCAAACGGAACCGTCGGATATGAAGTAAAAGCAGGTCCCGCAAAAATCACCAAATACGTGAAAGGCGCAAAGCACCCCTACCACGTTATTCATACCGACACCTCGTCTACGGTGTACGGTTGGGTGAATACAGATGCCGTAGAAACAACAAGCGTCACAAAAATCCCGAAGGTGGGAGACGTCGTACTCTTTCCGGGGGGAAAGCATTACGTAAGTTCCAATAGCGATACAGGGTTCGACGCCAAGGGCGGACAGGCAAAAGTCACCAAGTATTCCGAAGGTGCAAAGCACCCGTACCATCTTGTAAAAATCGACGGCGGAACCGCTACCGTATACGGTTGGGTCGACGCCGACACCATCCAATAACGAGGTTTTACCATGAAAGAACGTCTTAAAAAACTGCTCTCCGTCAAATCCATCGTCACTATCGCTCTGACGGGATTGTTCATCGGGGTTTCCGCCTTTGGGGATATTCCCCAAGAGGTAATGACCATCTACACCACGGTCATTGCATTCTACTTCGGAACGCAGGCTACCAAAGAATAACGGGTTATCGCGAAAACGATTATCCCTCAATTAAATGCACCCCAAAAGTCTTGCTTTTGGGGTGCATATCAGTTTTGCGCATAGATTTTTTCTTGACAAAAACGGAAAAAAAAGGTATAATAAGCGGGGAGGGATGGTATGGAATACACGTTGATTCGTTCCAAGCGGCACACCGTCGCTTTGGAAGTAAGACCCGATTTGACAATAGTCGTCCGAGCACCCAACCGCATGCCTCAAAGAGAAATTACAAAATTTCTGAAAAAGAATGAAGAATGGCTGCGGGGGGCGTTACAACGCACGGAAGCAAAGAAACGGCGGGAAGACGCAATTTCCTCAAGGGAAACAGAATTGAGACAAAAAGCAAACACATATCTTCCCGAACGCACCGCACAATGGGCGGCTACCATGGGGGTCTCCCCCACGTCGGTTCGTATCACCTCGGCAAAGACGCGATTCGGGTCATGCAGTCCGAAAAATCGCATCTGCTATTCTTGGCGGCTGATGGCATATCCCAAAGAAGCGGTGGATTACGTCATCGTCCACGAATTGGCACATATTTTACAAAAAAATCACTCGGCAAAATTTTATGCCGTGGTGGAGAAGTATCTTCCGGATTGGAAAGAACGAAAAAGAGAATTGCATAACAAATAAGCCACGAACGAAAGTTCGTGGCTTTGCTTTAGTTCTGTTTTTGAACGCTCTTGTATTCGTCGTACCAACGAAAATAGGGGCAAGGGGAACCGGGGCGGGAATAGTGCAACGCCTCGTCCTCGTCCAAAGGAATGCTGCACGCCATACAACCGAAGCTTTCGTCGAATTCATAATACAAACAACACTCGCAACGGCTTTGAGGCTTCTTTTTTTCCGCCATAATTAAAGACTTTCCTTTACAAAAGATTCAAAAGCACGGCTGCCTTCCACCGTTTCGGGGAATACTGCCGTATTTCGCAAAATTTCGAAGCAGACTTCATTGACCCGCTGACGGATCGCTTCTTTTGCCTCTTCTTCGGAGAGATTGTTTCCGTGACGGGCAAGGAGCAGAGCGATCATATCTGCGTGAATTTTCATTTCTTCGGGAAGGGTTTGAAGATTAAATTCCTTTCCGCAAAGGTACTGCACCGCCTCGGTGAATAACTGACGGTTGAGACGCGCGGGTAGAATAAAGGTTCCCATGGCCTCGATCAGACCGATACTTTCCTTCTTTACGTTATGATATTCCGGGTGAGCGTGGAAGATTCCTTCGGGGTATTCTTCCGAGGCACGGTTGTTTCGCAGAATCAGATCCATGCGATACCCATTTTCGGTTTTATAAACGATGGGAGAGCAAGAGTTGTGCCGCTCGCCATTGGTTTCTGCGTAGATTTCCAATACCGAATTGGTATAATTCCGCCATGCTTCCACCATCTTCTCAGCAACGGAAAGAAGGGCGTTTCGATCATTGGATTCCAACCGAATCGCAGAGTTAAACCACTCTAAAATGCTGATTTTTACAGGATTTTCCGGGGAAGAAATCAATGTGCGGTCTTTGGCAAAATACATGGGCATTTTTTCAATACCGCCCTGATAATGGTCGTGAACCAACAAAGAACCGCCGATGCGGGGCAACGCGGCGTTGGACCCAACGAAATAATGGGGATACAAATCGACGAAATCCATCAATCGACGAAGGGCAGCGGCGTTGACAACCATGGGGGTATGTTCGGTGTTAATCACAATGGTGTGCTCTGCAAAATAGGCATAGGGAGAATACTGCCAAAAACAGGGCTGACCGTCTAAGGTGACGTCAATGGTACGCAGAGTGTCCCGCACGGTACCGTGTCCCGAGAACCCTTCGTTTTGTCGACAAATAACACAGGAAGGATAACCGCTGGGCTTTTGCTTCAGAGCGGCGGCGGATTTTTTATTGTCCACTTCCGGCTTGGAAAGATTGACGGTAATAACCAAATTCGCCTTCTCCCCTACGGCGTCCCAACGGAGATTGCGGGCAATGGCGGAGCGCTTGACGTAATCGTTCTTTTCGCAATAATCGTGAAACCAATCGGTGGCAGTCTTGGGTGAAATTTTGTACTTTTCTTCAAAAATTCGCTGAATCTCGGAAGGACGAAGAGAAACGGTGTCCATCAACTGCGCCGAAAAGGCTTCGGTCTGTCCTTCTTCAATCACGCCGTTCGCAAGAGCGTATTTCAAAATCGGAGCCAAAATATCGTCGGGACCGGTCATACCCTCTACCGAGGGGATTTCTTCCTCAACTCCGCAGTCGTCCAAGTTCAACAAAAACAACAAACGGTTAAAAGCGTAGTATTCGTCCCGTGGATAGAGCATCAAATATTGCTTTGCATAAGAAACAAGCTGTTTTAAGCGAGTTTGAATCATAGAAAAATCTCCCTTAGTTGATACCTTATATTATACCGCATTTTCTTTGATTTGTCAACACTTGCCAAATAAATTTAAGCGTAACTTAACCCTTCTCAGCGAAGCGTTCGCATGGCGTTTAAAATTGCCAAAACCGAAACGCCCACGTCGGCAAAAACCGCGTGCCACATGGTGGCAACACCCAAGGTGCAAAGGATCATAATCAAAACCTTAATGCCGATGGAAAAGACGATATTTTCCAATACAACGGTATGGGTCTTTCGGGCAAGGGCGACGGCTTTGGGAAGGGTGGACAGGTCGTCTCGCATCAAAACCACGTCGGCGGCTTCAATAGC